>JARXKR010000199.1 GCA_030271565.1 Pseudomonadota bacterium | reverse complement strand
TCCTGCAGCTCGCCGGGTTCATGAGCATGAACCTGGGCAATCACATGCAGAGCCATTACCACATGTTCAAACACCTGGTGGATGGCGACGGCGAAAGCGCCGACGCGAGCAAAGCGTTCTACGACGAGTACCGCGCGGTTTGCGATTTGAATGCGGCCTATTACCTCCAGACGGTCGAAACCGTGTTCCAGACCCACGCGCTGCCCAATGGCACTTTTGAGCACCGCGGCAAGCTGGTCGACCTGACCAAGATCCGCGACACCGCACTGCTGGCGGTCGAAGGCGAGCGCGACGATATTTCGGGAATCGGCCAGACCAAGGCTGCGCTCAAACTGACCACCGGGCTCGCGGCGTCACGCAAGCAATATTACCTCGCGCCCGAGGTCGGCCATTACGGAATCTTCAACGGCACCCGCTGGCGCGACCAGATCGCGCCGATGGTTGAGGACTGGATCGCCCAGTTCGACCGGGCGCAGCTCAAGGTTGTGGCTTAGCCCCGACTTCCGCTCACCCTGAGCCTGTCGAAGCCTGTCCTGAGCGCCTGCCTTGGCAGGCAGTCGAAGGGGCTGCTTTTTCTTGCTGCGGTTGCGCGTGCGGCCCGAAGCAAAGGACAGTGCTTCGACAAGCTCAGCATAAGCGGGTTTGGGGGACCCGTAGCGGGTACTTCAGGAGTCTGAGTCACCCTCCACCGGCCTTGGCACGGCCCACGGCTGAGAACGGCTCCACAGCGCCTTGAGCACCCGCCGCGCCATCATCAGCAATGCAACTGCCAGCACCACCAGCACCAGCGCCACTGCGGCCGACAGCGCTGGGTGGGCGTAGGCGAGGTAGAGCAGCCCGGTGGTCGCGACATCCTCGGCGGTCGATACCACCACATTGCTGAACGGTTCGGGACTGGCATTGACCACCGCGCGCGCGCCGGCCTTGCCGCTGTGCGCCAGCAACGACGCGCCGCCGCCGAGAATGAAGGCAATCGCCTGGGTCGCCGGGTCCGAGGGATCGACAATCGCCAATGACAGCAGCGCCCCGCCCACTGGGCGGATCAGCGTGTGGACGGTGTCCCACAGGCTGTCGAGCCAGGCGACCTTGTCGGCAAAGAATTCCAAGAACGCCGCCGCTGCAGCCGCGCCCATTACCCAAGGACTGGCCAGCACCCGCAGCGAGGCGAGGTGTTCGGGGAGCGGAAAGACGCCGAAATGCATGGCAAGACCGGTCGCGAGTACGCACAGGTAAAGCCGCCAGCCCGAGAGCAAGCTGACACTGCCCGCAACGCCCAGTATTTCAACAATGCCGAGATGTTCGGTCATCGGCCACCGTCCCCTTTGCGATCCGCCGGGCATGAGGATGGGCGGGAATCACTGCTATGGCAAGCGACCCAGATTGCTAACGCCGGTCCAGTGCCGGATCGAGCTGCTGCCCCGGATCGAGCTGCACCCCCAATGAATTGAGGATCATCGAAACCTGGGTGTATTGCCCGACGGTGAAGACCAGGTCGGTGCGGCCGGTATCGCCCAGCTCGGCGAGGTCCTGCCACGTCCCATCGGTGATGAAGTGATCGCGCACCAGTTCGTCGCTGGCGCGCAGAATCGCGCGATCAATCGGCGACCATTCGGGCGCGTCGGACCCGGCCTTGATCCGCTCGATCTCTTGATCGGTCAGCCCGCCGTCGCGCCCGATCGGGACATGCTGGGTCCATTCGTAACCTGCACCGCACAGGTAACCGACCCGCAGGATCGCGAGTTCCCGCTCGCGCGGGGGCAGGCTGTTGCGGCGCGACAGGACATAGCCGCCCCACGCGAGGAACGCGGTCAGGGCCATGGGCAATTGCGCCATGGTACGGAAGATATTGAGCACCCGGCCCTGGACCAGAAACGGTTCCAGGGCCGTGCGTTGCAGATCGCTCAGCCGGTCCAGATCGACCGGGGCGATCCGAGGCGCGGAGAGCCGCATTACAGGACTTCGAACAAGCCCGCCGCACCCTGCCCGCCGCCGATGCACATGGTGACGACCACGTACCTGGCACCGCGGCGCTTGCCTTCGATCAGCGCATGGCCGGTGCAGCGCGCGCCGGTCATGCCGAAGGGGTGGCCGATCGAGATCGAGCCGCCGTTGACGTTCAAGAGCTCGTCCGGAATGCCCAGCTTATCGCGGCAGTAAAGCACCTGGACCGCGAAAGCCTCATTCAGTTCCCACAGCCCGATGTCGTCCATCTTGAGGCTGAAACGCTCGAGCAGCTTGGGGATCGCGAAGACTGGACCAATACCCATTTCGTCGGGCTCGGTCCCGGCAACCGCCATGCCGACGTAACGGCCGAGCGGGGTCAGTCCGCGCTTCTCGGCGACCTTGGCTTCCATCACCACACACGCCGACGAGCCGTCGGACAGCTGGCTGGCATTGCCGGCGGTAACGGTATTGCCTTCACCCATCACCGGCTTGAGGCTGGCGAGCCCTTCGAGCGTGGTATCGGGACGGTTGCAATCGTCGCGGTCTGCGGTGACATCCTTGTAAGAGACTTCCTTGGTTTCCTTGTCGACCACGGCCATGGTCGCGGCGCAGGCGACGATTTCAGCGTCGAACTTGCCGGCCTGCTGCGCAGCGGCGGTGCGTTGTTGCGACTGGAGCGAATAGGCATCCTGCGCTTCACGGCTGATGTTGTAGCGCTTGGCGACAACTTCGGCGGTGCCGATCATCGGCATGTAGATTGCTGGGTGCATTTCGAGCAGCGCGCGGTCGGGCTCGACGAACATCTTGCCGCTGCCGACGACCTTGGAAATGCTTTCGAGCCCGCCGGCCACGCAAATGTCCATATTGTCGACAATCACCTGCTTGGCCGCAGTAGCGATGGTCATCAGTCCGGACGAACACTGGCGGTCGATCGTCATTGCGGGCACCGTAACCGGCAGGCCCGCGCGCAGCGCGGCGAGGCGCGCAACGTTGCCGCCGGCCGAACCCTGCTGCGCCGCAGTGCCCATCACCACATCGTCGATTTCGCCGCCAGCGAGCCCGGCGCGCTCGACTGCCGCCCTGATCGAATAGGCCCCAAGCGTCGCGCCGGTGGTGTTGTTGAACGCGCCGCGCCCCGCCTTGGTCAGCGGTGTGCGGGCGGTGGAGACGATTACGGCATCACGCATGATGAATTCCTTGTATTGTTGCGTCCCCGCGAAGGCGGGGACCTCGGTCGGCTGAGCGCGACCTTGCCTGAGATCCCCGCCTTCGCGGGGACTCACGAGCAGACGGTCAAACAAAAAACTGCATGATCCATTCGGCGATCAGTGCGGGCTTGTCCTCGCCTTCGATCTCGATCGTGATCTCGTTGGTCTGCTGCCACTGGCCGGGGCGCTTCTCGACCAGTTCGGTGAGCTTGGTGTGGCTGCGGACGCGCTTGCCCGAGCGAACCGGATTGATGAAGCGAACCTTGTTGCCGCCATAGTTGACGCCCATCTTCACGCCATCGACGCGTGCGCCCTGCGTCAGCGAGCCGAGCACCGGGATCAGCGACAGGGTCAGGAAGCCGTGGGCAATCGTCCCGCCGAACGGGGTCAGCTTGGCCTTTTCCTCGTCGATATGGATGAACTGGAAATCGCCGGTGGCTTCGGCGAATTTGTTGATGCGTTCCTGGGTCACGTCGAACCAGTCAGAAACGCCGATCACTTCGCCGGTCTTGGCGGCAAGTTCTTGCGGGGTCATTGGGCCTCTCCTCCACTTCGGAAAGGCAGTGTCATGGCGCAACCCGCGCGCCAGTGCAATGCGCGCTATTGTGCCGCTACGGCATCCGGCACGGTCAGCTTGCGCGAGACCCTGGCGGCACGCGGAGCAGCCGCTTCGGTTCGCTTCAAATAACTCCACAGCCCGCACTGCAGCCCGATCAGCATGTAGCAGAACGGCTGGAAGGCGA
>JARXKR010000198.1 GCA_030271565.1 Pseudomonadota bacterium | reverse complement strand
GCGGCGGTGCGACCACATGCGGATGTACATCCACAGACCGGAGAAGGCGAAGAACACCAGCGCCAGCCCCGACAGGATCGACACGATCACCCCGGCCGGGCCGAATTCCTCGCCCGAGTGGAGGTGGTGGAGATAGCCGACCCAGGCCCGCGCGGGATCGGGCGCGGCCTTGGGCTTGCAGGTCATGTCGGCCGGGCAGACGAATGCCTTGGGCGCTTGCGCCACTTCGTCGTCCTCAAGCGCGCGGGCTGCAGGCACGATCGCCTGACCGACCGCAGTGGCCTGCCTGACCCCGCGCGCGGCGGTTTCCTTCTCGAACCCGCCGTTGGCGACCAGCGAGGCGAACTGGCTCATCACGCCGGTGACCGAGATCCACAGCAGGAACAGCCCGAACAGCACCGACAGCCAGCGGTGGTACCTGCGCATCAGAACAGCTCCATCAGGCCAGCGGTGCTGAACCGGTTGAGCGCCAGCCACAACAGCCCCGGCAAGGCCAGCGCGGCGAACAGCGAGGCGAGGATCGCGCGGCGCTCATTGCCGCGGCGGACCGGATCGGCGCCCAGCCCCGAGGCCGCGGGCAAGGCCGACAGCGCCGCCAGCGCGCGCACGGCGAGCAGCAAGCTGCCCAGCGCAGCCATGGCGGGGGCGAAGGTGCCCAAGGTCATTGGAGGGTCATCGGGGGCGCATGCAGCCTGGTTGCCTACTGGCAGGCCAGGCATTCCTCGTAATCGGTCTGCTCGCCCGCGGTCAGTTCGATCCGGGGCGCGTCGGAGGTGTTGTCGGCCTCGACCCCGCCGGCAAAACCTGCCCGCTGGACCGACTTCGAGCGCAGGTAATAGAGGCTTTTGATGCCCTTTTCCCAGGCTTGCAGGTGGAGGTGCATCAGGTCCCACTTCTCGACATCGGCGGGGATGTAGAGGTTCAGGCTCTGCGCCTGATCGATGTAGGGGGTGCGGTCGGCCGCGAATTCGAGCAGCCAGCGCTGGTCGATCTCGAAGCTGGTCTTGTAGACGTCCTTTTCCTGCTGGCTGAGGAAATCGAGGTGCTGGACCGAGCCGCCGTGCTCGAGGATCGTGTTCCACACATTGGTCGAATCCTTGCTCTTCGCCGCGAGCAGTTTCTCAAGATACGGGTTCTTGACCACGAAGCTGCCCGACAGCGTCTTGTGGGTATAGATGTTCGCCGGGATCGGCTCGATGCAGGCCGAAGTGCCGCCGCAGATGATCGAAATCGACGCGGTCGGCGCGATCGCCATCTTGCAGCTGAAGCGCTGCATCACGCCCATGTCAGCCGCATCGGGGCAGGCCCCGCGTTCCTGCGCCAGCACCAGGCTGGCCTCATCGGCCTTGGCCGCGATGTGGCGGAACATCTTGAAGTTGAGCGCCTTGGCCGTCGCGCTTTCAAAGCCGATGCCCTTCATCTGCAGGTACGAGTGGAAGCCCATCACCCCCATCCCGACCGAGCGCTCGCGCATCGCCGAATACTTGGCGCGGGCCATTTCGGGCGGAGCGCGGTCGATATAGTCCTGCAGCACGTTGTCGAGGCAGCGCAGAACGTCTTCGATGAAGCGGTCGTCGTCCTTCCACTCTTCCCAGGTCTCAAGGTTGAGCGAGGACAGGCAGCACACCGCAGTGCGTTCGTTGCCAAGGTGATCCTTGCCGGTCGGCAGGGTAATTTCCGAGCACAGGTTCGAGGTCGAGACCTTGAGCCCCAGATCGCGGTGATGCTTGGGCATCATCCGGTTCACGGTATCGGCGAACACGATGTACGGCTCGCCGGTCGCCAGCCGGGTTTCGACCAGCTTCTGGAACAAAGCGCGCGCATCGACCGTGGCGCGGATCGAGCCGTCCTTGGGGCTGCGCAAGTGGAACTCCTGCCCGTCGCGCACCGCTTCCATGAAGAGATCGCTAAGCAGCACGCCGTGGTGGAGGTTCAAGGCCTTGCGGTTGAAATCGCCCGAAGGTTTGCGGATTTCGAGGAACTCCTCGATCTCGGGGTGCGAGACGTCGAGGTAGCAGGCGGCCGAGCCGCGCCGCAGCGAGCCTTGCGAGATTGCCAGCGTGAGGCTGTCCATCACCCGCACGAACGGAATGATCCCGCTGGTCTTGCCGTTGAGCCCGACCGGTTCACCGATCCCGCGAACGTTACCCCAATAGGTCCCGATCCCGCCGCCGCGGCTGGCGAGCCAGACGTTCTCGTTCCAGGTCCCGACGATGCCTTCGAGGCTGTCCGCAACCGAGTTCAGATAGCAGCTGATCGGCAGCCCTCTGTTGGTCCCGCCGTTCGACAGCACCGGGGTGGCGGGCATGAACCACAGCCGCGAGATGTAATCGTAGAGCCGCTGGGCGTGGGCCTGATCATCGGCATAGGCATCGGCAACCCGGGCGAACAGGTCCTGATACTTCTCACCGGGCAGCAGGTAGCGGTCGTCGAGCGTTTCCTTGCCGAAGTCGGTCAGCAAAGCATCGCGCGCGTGGTCGACCGCAATCGTGAAGCGGCGATCGTGGATCGACTTGGAATCGTCCTGCGGCTTGGCGGACGAGGCTTCGGCAGCGGCCTGGGCGGCCCCGGCCAGCGCCGCGGCGCCAAGCTGTTCGACCAGGTCCTGCGACCCGGCATCGGTCTTGTTATGCATCGGCAAAGCCATTTCCTCTGCGGGGGGCGGCGTCGCCGGTTTCGTGGCGCGCGCCGGTGCAGCTGCGGCGGAGGCCGGAGCGCTTCCGTGGGTACCTGCCAGCATTGCTTCACCTTCGACCATCTGCGGCTCGTCCCCGTTTCTGAATTCCACTTGTCGCCCCCGTCTTCCGTTCAATCGCACCGCAGCGCGTGTTCTTATTTCGTTCGAATCGGCGGGCGCTTCGAATGTGGGCACCCACTCTAGCAAATTGTGAGAACGAAACGAGAAAAACTTATCCCGATTTCATCCCCGGACTATCCCGCAAAGTACCCCTGTCCAGGCCCGAATCGGTCCGCACGGCGCAACTGGCGCAAAGCAGGCGATACTAGGTCTGGTAGGTCCCCCCCGAAGTGGGACCACCACCTATAGTGCCTCATCCTGATTCGCGCGCAAGCGGTAAATTCGCCGTTTACCACTGTGAGCAGCGCGGCGCAGGGCACTGGGCGATGGTGCGTTGCAGCGACGCGCGGGAAATGCGCCACTGCTCACCAGCGCAAGAGTCAAAATGAATTTTGAAAAAAAATATGTCCGGCAAAACGGCGCGAGGCACGTTGACACGGAAAGAATCGAGCCGGGCAATCTTGTTACGTTTGCGGGCGCGGTAAGGCGTGTTTGCAACTGCCCCTTGATCGCTGCATTGGGCCGCCTATTTAAGCGGAACTTCACCCACGGAGACCTAGCCCATGTTCAATCTGATCGGCGCGCTCATTTCCGGCCTGATCGTAGGCGTGCTCGCGCGCTGGATCTACTGGGGCGATGTAACGATGGGCTTTTGGATGACGCTCCTGCTCGGGGTCGGCGGCTCGCTGCTGGCGGGGCTCGTGGCGGGGCGCGGCAGCTATGGCGAAGGCTTCCAGCGCGCCGGCTGCTTCGCCTCGGTGATCGGCGCGATCGTGCTGATCTTCGTCGGGCGGATGCTCGGGTGGCATTTCTGAAGCGGGCCGAGGATGGGTTGCGCAGTTCAGCACCTTTAGTCAGACCGGACTGTCCGGATACGACCCGATTGTAGACACGAGTCTCAACGCGAATTTGGTTGCAATGATCCCCCCCCGGGGGATACTGACTGCATCGTGAAGCACGAGTCCCATCCCGGCATAATCAAACGTCTGAAACGGGCGAATGGTCACCTGGCGTCCGTTATCGCGATGATCGAAAGTGGCCGTAAGTGCGTCGATCTCGCGCAGCAGCTTCACGCAGTCGAATGCGCAATCACGAATGCCAAGCGCGCGCT
>JARXKR010000197.1 GCA_030271565.1 Pseudomonadota bacterium | reverse complement strand
TTCGCTCCAATAGGACGAGGTGACGTGGCCGATCATGGTCATCGGCACCGCCTGATCGGGATCGGCGACAATCTGCGCGCCTTCTTCGAGCACAATGCCGGGGTCATCGGTCAGCAGTCCGACCAGCTGCTTGCGTCCCGCTGCAACAATATCGGGTCGGGCGAGACTGCGCCGGCCGACGAAATCGGGCTTCTTCTTGCCCACCGCCCAATCGAGCCCGGCATCATAGGGCGTCACCGTCCCGTCGGTGTCCTGCCCGACGATGATGAACCCCTTTTCCGCCCGCAGCACATGCATGGCCTCGGTGCCGTAAGGCGTGATCCCATGGGGAGCGCCCGCGATCATCAGCCGTTCCCACAAGGCCCGGCCATAGGCCGCCGGCACGTTGATTTCGAACCCGAGTTCGCCGGTGAAGCTGACCCGGAACAATCGCGTCGGCACGCCGCAAATCGTCCCTTCGCGGATCGCCATGTGCGGGAAGGCGTCCGCTGAGAGGTCGATGCCTGCGACCAGCGGTTCGAGCAACTGACGCGCCAGCGGGCCTTGCAGCGCAATCACCGCCCATTGTTCGGTGGTGCTGGTCAGCCAGACGTCGAGATCGGGCCATTCGGTCTGGAGGTAATCCTCCATCATGTTGAGCACCCGCGCCGCGCCGCCGGTGGTGGTGGTCAGGTGGAACCGGTCGGGTGCCAGCCGCGCCGAAACTCCGTCGTCGGTAATGAACCCGTCTTCCTTGAGCAGCAGCCCATAGCGGCACCGCCCCGGCTCCAGCGCTTTCCACGGGTTGGTGTACATGCGGTTGAGAAATTCGGCGGCGTCGGGCCCGACCACTTCAATCTTGCCGAGTGTCGACGCATCGAAGATTCCGACGCCCGAGCGGACCGCCCGGCATTCGCGGTTCACCGCCGCGTGCATGTCTTCGCCAGCTTGCGGGAAATACCGGGCCCGCCGCCACTGCGCCACCAATTCGAATACTGCGCCATTGTTTTCGGCCCAGCTGTCGATACCGGTCTTTCGGGTAGGCTGGAACAGGGCATCTTTCGCATGACCAGCCAGGGCCCCGAAAGTCTGCGGGGTATAAGGCGGGCGGAAGGTGGTCAGGCCCACTGCGGTAACCGGCCGGGCTAGGGCCTGCGCCGCGATCTGCATGCTGTTGAGGTTCGAAGTCTTGCCCTGATCGGTGGCCATGCCGGTGGTGGTGTAGCGCTTGATATGTTCGATCGACTTGAAGCCTTCGCGCACCGCCAGCGTGATATCCTTGGCGGTCACGTCGTTCTGAAAGTCGACGAATGCCTTGATCCGGTGCGGATCGCGCGGAGTGGGCAGCATATCGATCACCAGCCCATCGCCGAAATTCCACTTGCCCGAACAGGCGCCGACGCAGCGGACTTTTTCATTGGGCTGATCGGGAACATAAGCGCCGAGCCCGGCATCCCAGGCCAGGCTGCCTTTGCTGTGCGACCACAAATGCACGCTGGGGGTCCACCCGCCGGCCATCAGCAGCGCATCGCAGGCGATCCGGCCAGCAGCCGCGCCATCGTTACGGGCCAGGGTGACGCCCTTCACGGCGTGGCGACCGTGAACGCCGATGACGCTGTGTCCCAGCATGACCTTGATCCCCAGCGCTTGCGCCTCGGCCAGCAAATCCGCGCTGACAGTATCGCGCACGTCGATGATCGCCGCAACTTCGACGCCCGCACGGGCATGCGCGAAGGCATCGCGCCAACCGCTGTCATGCGCGGCCATCACGGCAATCGATTTGCCGACCGCGACCCCGTGCCGCAGCAGAAAGGTCCGCGCGGCTGACGCCAGCATCACGCCCGGCACATCGTTTCCGGCGAACACCAGCGGCCGCTCGATCGCGCCTTGGGCCAGGATCACTTCGCCCGCGCGGATCCGCCACAGCTGTTCGCGCGCGCCGCTGCCCACTTGCGCCAGGTGGTCGGTTATCCGTTCAACCGCGCCAATGAAGTTGTCATGATAATAGCCGAACGCGGTGGTCCGGCTCAGCACTGTAACATTCGGCGCGGCGGCAAGGTCTTTCAGGCTTTCGTGCAACCACGGCCACAGCGCCGGATCGGACAGCGCCCCGCCGCCGGGCTCATCCTGCTCGTCGATCAGGATCACGCGCTTGGCCGTGCCGCTGGCGGCCAGCGCCGCATCGATCCCGGCCGGGCCAGCGCCCACGATCAGCAGGTCGCAGTGAGCATAGCTCGCCCCGTAGTGATCGGGATCGATCTCGCTCGGAGCATCGCCCAGCCCGGCGGCGCGGCGGATCAGCGGTTCGTACAGCTTGTCCCAGAACGAGCGCGGCCACATGAAGGTCTTGTTGTAAAACCCTGCCGGCAGGAACATGCCAAGCCGGTCATTGATCGCGCCGAGATCGGTCTTGAGCGAAGGCCAGCGGTTCTGGCTGGTCGCGGTCAGCCCGTCGTAAATTTCGACTGCGGTGGCACGCAGATTCGGCGTATGGCGACCCGGCCCGCGGCTGACCGAGACCAGCGCATTGGGCTCTTCGCTGCCCGCGCCGAGCAGTCCGCGCGGACGGTGATATTTGAACGACCGTCCCAGCAGCATGACGCCATTGGCCAGCAGCGCCGAGGCGAGGGTGTCACCCGCAAACCCCTGATACGCCGCGCCATCGAAGCTGAAACTGACCGGGCGGCTGCGATCGCTGCGCCCGCCTTGATCAAGCCGGAACCCGCTCATCGCCGCGGTTCCCCCGCCTGGTAGGTCGCCTCGAACTTGTCGGTCACAGTATCGCGCACTGCGTTGAAGAACCGTCCGCAGCCGTGAGTGTGCCGCCAGCGTTCATGATGGCGGCCGCGCGGGTTGGAGCGGATGAACAGGTACTGCGTCCAGTCTTCGTCGCTCAGCGCCGCTGGGTCTGGCGGCCGCGCGATGTGCGCTTCACCGGCATAGGCGAATTCGATCTCGGCGCGCTGTTCGTCGCAATAGGGGCAATGGATCAGCAACATGTCAGTGCGCCACAGCCGCGGCGGCGGCCTCGTCAATCAGGCGGCCGGTGCGGAACCGGTCGAGGTTGTAGGGCGCATTGATCGGATGCGGTTCGCCCTTGGCCATCGTATAGGCAAGCAGGTCGCCGGCCCCGGGCGTCGCCTTGAAGCCGCCGGTTCCCCAGCCGCAATTGACGTAGAGCCCTGGCACCGGGGTCTTGCCCAGGATCGGCGAGCGATCGGGGGTAACATCGACGATCCCGCCCCAGGTCCGCAACATCCGCATCCGCCTGAAGATCGGAAAAATTTCGCAAATCGCGGCCAGCGTGTGCTCGACAATATGGAGCGCGCCGCGCTGCGAATAGCTGACGTATTGGTCGGTCCCTGCCCCGATCACCAGCTCGCCCTTGTCGGACTGGCTCATATAGGCGTGGACGGTGTTGGACATGACCACGCAGGGAAACACCGGCTTGACCGGCTCGGACACCAGCGCCTGCAGCGGATAGCTTTCCAGCGGGAAATCGAGCCCCGCCATTTGCATGATGACCGAGCTGTGGCCGGCCGCAGATACGCCGATCCGGCGCGAGGCAATGAACCCGCGCTCGGTTTCGACCCCTTCGACCGCTCCATCGGCACCGCGGCGAATTCCGGTGACCGCGCAGTTCTGAATGATGTCGACGCCCAGCGCGGCCGCAGCGCGGGCATAACCCCAGGCGACCGTGTCATGCCGCGCGGTCCCGCCGCGGCGTTGCAGGGCGGCCCCAAGCACCGGGTGACGGGCACCGGGCGAGATGCTGAGCGGCGGGCAATATTCCTTGGCCTGCTCGGCGCTCAGCCATTCGTTGTCGACGCCGTTCAACCGGTTGGCGTGGATGTGGCGCTTGAAGCTCTGCACATCGTGGACATTGTGCGCGAGCATCATCACGCCGCGCTTGGAATACATCGTGTTGTA
>JARXKR010000196.1 GCA_030271565.1 Pseudomonadota bacterium | reverse complement strand
CAGCAAAGCGCGCGGCGGCGTCTCGGATCATCAGCGCGCTCTCGGGCAGGGCAAAATCGAAATCGGGGGTGGCGCGCATGGAAGGTCCTCTCGGTGCTGACCGTTACCAAGTCGGACCGCACGCGCAAAGATATTACGTTCATGGAAAACTTTGCCATCGTCCTCGTCATTGCGAGCGCAGCGAAGCAATCCAGGGTCGCGTAAACCGCACTGGATTGCCTCGCTGCGCTCGCAATGACGAAACGTAGGGGTACGGTAAGATAAGAGATTGGTCGGGGAGACAGGATTCGAACCTGCGACATCTTGCTCCCAAAGCAAGCGCGCTACCGGGCTGCGCCACTCCCCGACCTGGGGTATCTCTTTCGCCGTGGTGGGCCCGGCAGGAATCGAACCCGCGACCTAGCCGTTATGAGCGGCCAGCTCTAACCAACTGAGCTACAGGCCCATCAGGCGAAGCGACGGCGCGCGTTAGCGTGGGCCGTCCAGTTAGGCAAGCGCCGCGGCACCGACCAGTTCACTGACTGTGGTGGGCTTGACGCCGCGCCGGTTCAAATACGCGAAAACCTGCCGCCACCAGTCGTACAGCGCGTCGAGATCGTCTTCGCTGCGCACATACGGGGTGTAGCCCGGCGCGAGCGACGGGCTGTGGAACGAGAGCACCAGCACCGGCAGCTCCTGATCGATCGCAATATCGATCCCGCGTACCGCTTCCTCAACCGTCACGCCCTCGGGAGTAAGCGGAATGCGTTCGAGCATGCCGATCATGGCGAGCAACCCGCGCAGCCGCGGCACGCGCCACATCTGCGGATAAAGCCACCCGCCGATCTGGCGCAGAACGCCCCAGTAAACTGTGGTCAGCGGCAGTTCCATCAGGCCCTTGCTGCGATCCAGCCAATAGGGCCGCAAGGGAAACTCGCGGAAATTGGGGCCGCCTTGCGACGAATAGTCGAAGCACGAGCGCACCGAGCTGTCGATTGCGATCCCGCCGCCGGACAGGATATCGGCGGTGTTTGGACCTACACCGTAACGCCCGGCGCGGTAAATCAACGGCGGCGCCCCGAAGTTTTCGGCGATGGCATCGCGCAATTTACGAAACTTGGCTTGTTCCAGCGAAGCCGGAAGATTCCCGGCAAAACTGTTGTGCTGGTTGACCTCCTCGTCGTGCGGCGGGCTGACCCAGGGGTGAAGTTGCACCCCGATCTCGGCCTTGCCCGCAGCGAGCGCAGGGCGGAGGATTTCGGCGGCGGCAGTCGAGGTCGCGATCGGGTAATCGACCAGATAGACCGGGACCACGCCCTGGCCCTCGCAGAATTCCTGGAACTTGGCGATCCGTGCCACGGTCAGCACGGTGTGCTCTTCGCGCGCGAGCGGCTTGGACCAGTCGAACTCTTCCTCGGTGTCGACGGTGAGCAGAAAGCGCTGGCCGAAACCGGGCTGAAACTGCACGAAATCGGGCGCGCTGGGCAGGTCGGTGATCCGCATCTCTGCCAAGTTCTAACACCCCTTCGACTGGTCAGGCGGTTGCGACCGAAACCCCGTCGGAGCTGTGGTTATGACCGCCGGGTGCACCGGTCAACCCCGGTAGGGTTAACCGCAACCGATCGCCTTTGCGGACCAGATCGCCGCCAGCCGCGCGGGCCTCGGCGCGGGCCAGTCGCAGCGCGAAGCCGACCCCGAAAACGCCCGCCGAAATGACTTGCGGTACCGCGCCCGCGCTCGCTTCGAACAGGCTATCACCAGCCATGGCGGCGAGCGCTGCGGGCAAGGCCAGGTCAAGCCGCGCCATATTGTCCTTGGCGCGCAGGCGGAGTTTTAGCTCCTCGCCCGGGCCGCTTGTTCCTGCGAAGGTCGCGAGCAGGCGCCAGACGATCCGCTCGAGCTCGAGCCGGTCGAGCGGGACGGACAGGGCTTCTTCCTCCAACCTGAGCGCAAAACCACTGCTGCGGCTCTTGGTATGCGCAGCCAGTTGCGCGACAGTGACTCCGACCAGCGCGGCAAGATCGGTCTCGCCTGCGTCCAGGTCCATCGCCCCGCTCTCGAGCCGGGCCAGCCGCTCAAGCTCTTCGAAGGCCGAGAGCATCCGCGCCGCATCCCCGGCAATCCCGGCGGCGAGCGCGCGGTATTCGTGCGGGGTCGGGCCGAACAGCTGCTGCTGGATCACCTCGGCAAAGCCCTGGATCGCGTTGACCGGCGTGCGCAGCTCGTGGAGCATCTGGCGGATGCGGTCGGGCGCGCTGTCGGTAACCGGGGGATTGGCTGCGGCAGGCGCAGACATCGTGGGCGGACGGCGCAAGCGCCCGCGATAGCCGATGAAGCGCCCGGTCAGCGGATCGAACCACGGCGCGGCGTCGACTTGCCACTGCCCCGAAATCGCCGGCGCGCCCGCCAGTTCAAGCCGCTGGGCGGTGAGCGGCTGGCGCTGGCGCAGCACTCGCTCGATTGCCGGGGTGCGGCCCAGCCGCATCCCGACCAGCATTGGCGCAACTCCCGCATCGCACCACACGATCCGCAATTGTGCATCGCTGGCGAAGTCGGCGGCGCGGACCGTGTCGGGAACGCTGAGGACATGGTCTTCGCCGAGCGGCAATCGCGGGGAATCGCCCGTGCCGGGCTGTTCGACCAGACTTTTGGCGCGGCGGTAGGCCTCGATCCGGCGAACGATCGCGCCGATGCCTTCGTCGCGGCCGGGCAGGGTCGGCTCATCCGTGACATCGTCATCGTTGGCCGACACGACCGCGTCGCTCGGAGGCAAGCCGCGATCGTTGATCCCCAGCTGCACCAACAGCGCCTTGACCTCGCCGGGCAAGTCGCCGCGCTGGCGCAGCGCCGGGCGCGCGCCGGGGGGCAGGGCGGGGATCAGGTCGAGCCATTGCTCGGAGTTGAGCTGGGCGCGCTGGAGCGTCATCTGCGCGACCTGCGGTTCGGTCGTGCTGAGCACCGCCACCAGCCGCGGCGAACGCAGCCGCAGCGCCGGATCGCGCAACATTGCGATGCGCTCTTCCGGTGGGATTCCGCCGCCGATTTCGGTCAGGCAGAGGTAGGCGAGGTCGATCTGGTCGCCGCGCGCCTCGGCAGGCGAGGTGCCGAGCAGGTCGAGCAGCTGGCGGAACTGGATCCGGCGCAGTCCGCCGCCATCGGCGCGCATGCGCAGCACGGTTCCAAGGCGGTCATCGAAATGCATCGGGGCTTTTAAACTCTTAGTCGGACTACGCGCGAGGCGGGTTAGCAGACTTGTCCCCAGCCCAAACGGGCCACGAAAGGTGCGTTGCAAAGCGGGACAGTTGCGAGCATAAACAATAAAATTAGCAGCAAGGGCTGGGCTTTGCGGCAATTGTTGCCCAATATGGGCATTCTGCTGCGCCATGCGGCATGAAAGGGGTGACGGATGGCCAATCTTGATTCGATCGATCGCCGCTTGTTATCGGAGCTGCAGGATGAGGGGCGGGTGACCAATGTCGAACTGGCGAGCCGCGTCGGCCTGACCGCGCCGCCCTGCCTGCGCCGGGTCCGCGCGCTCGAGGAATTGGGTGTGATCCGGGGCTACCACGCCGATCTCGATTCGTCGAAGCTGGGTTTTGCCATCACCGTCTTCGCGATGGTCAGTCTGAAGAGCCAGGCCGAGGAAGCACTGCGCCAGTTCGAAGACGCGATGAAAGACCTCCCCGAAGTGCGCGAATGCCACATGCTGAACGGGGAGATCGATTTCATCCTCAAGATCGTCAGCAAGGATTTGCAGAGTTTTCAGGAGTTTTTGACCAGCAAGCTGACGCCTGCGCCGAACGTGGCGAGTGTGAAGACGAGTTTGACGATCCGGACCGCGAAGCAGATGCCTGGGGTGCCGTTGGAGTAGGGGAGGAAAGAACCCCTCCGTCACGCCCTTCGGGCGCGCCACCTCCCCTTTTGCACTTCGTGAAAA
>JARXKR010000195.1:1893-3934 GCA_030271565.1 Pseudomonadota bacterium | reverse complement strand
CTGGGCGAAGGAATGTCCGCGGCCGAGGCGCTGGCGGGCAAGAACTCGGTGGCCGAGGGCGCCTCCACCGCACCGGTTCTGGCCGAACTCGCAATGCGCGGCGGGATCGACATGCCGATCGTCATGACCGTCGCCAAGCTGCTGCGCGGCGAGATCCCGGCGCGGCAGGCGGTCGCCGAACTGCTCGCCAGACCACTTAAATCAGAGGGGCCGCTCAAGGCCGAGGGGCCGCAAGCGTGAGCGACAGCCCGGCCAACCAAGCGGACATCAAGGCGCTGGCCAAAGGCGGGCGGACCAACTTCTTCGGGTTCCTGCTGCGCCTGCTCGGCACCGCGCCGTTCCTGTTCATCGCCGGACGGCTCTACGGGGTCGAGGCGCTGGGGGTCTATGCCTCGGCGGTGCTGATCGCCGAACTCGCGGCGCAGCTGTGCGGGCTCGGCCAGCGGCGCGGTCTCGCACAGCGGCTGGCCGAGGAGGGCCGCGATCCGGCGCACGCAGTGGCCGATGCGCTGACGCTGACATTGGGGCTGGCGCTGCTTGTCTCCACCTTACTCTATCTCGTCCCCGCGCCGATGTTCCCGAGCGGCAAATTCAGCGAGTTGGACCGGTTGCTGCCGTTCGCGATCATTCCCAATGCGCTGACCGACGTAATGCTGGCCGCGCTCGCCTATGGCTACAACGTCGGCGCGACGGTGCGGGCGCGCTCGCTGGTCGAGCCGTGGGTGCAGACCCTGACCGCGGTTGCCTGCCTGTGGCTGGTGCCCGAAGCGGGACTGGCGCTGTCATATCTGGTCTCCAAGATCGCGGCCTCGCTGTTCGCATTCGTTCCACTTTTGCGGACCATCGGCTTGCCGAGGAAGTGGTCGCCCGAGCCGACGCGGCTGCGCAAGCTCGCTGCACAGTCGGCGCCGCTGGCGGGGGCGGACTTGGTCGAATGGGGTTCGCGCCGGCTCGATCTTGCCATCCTCGGCTTCCTCACCACGCCGACAGCGGTCGGGGTCTATTTCGCAGCGCAGCAGGTCGCGTCGCTGCCTCAGAAGCTCAAGACCAGTTTCGAGCCGATCCTCGGACCGGTGATTACCCGCAATATCAAGGAAGGCAATTATGCCGCGATTGCGCACCAAGTGTGCCAGGTCGGGTTCTGGATCGTCGCGGTGCAGGCTGGCATCGCGCTCGCGCTGGGTATTCCCGGGCCCGATGTGATGGGCTTGATCGGCAAAGATTTCATCGGCGGCACCGGCGCGCTCGGCTTCCTGCTCGCCGCCGAAGTGGTCGCGGCGACTGCGGTGGTGAGCGAGGCGGCGCTGGTTTACCTTGCCCGGGTGCCCAATCTGCTGATCTCGCTGGGTACGATCTCGCTCCAGGCGGTACTGACTTTCGCCGGGATCGAGGCGGTCACGCAGTTTGGCTACAACGACAAATTCAGCGCGGCAGCGGCGGCGGGGTCGCTCGCATTGTCGCTCGGCGTGGCATCCTTGCTCAAGTCGCGGCTGCTTGGGCGCATCCTCGGCCATTCGATCAACAACTGGCGCTGGCCGCTGGTCTGGGCGGCGGCCCCCGCGGTGGTGGTCGGTTGGGCGACCCAGCGGTTGCTGCCGCATTGGGCGAGCCTCGTCTTCGGGATCCCGGCGATCCTGCTCGCCTATGGTTTCGTCATCTGGCACAAAGGGTTCGGCCCCGAAGACCGGGTGCTGTTCCGGCGGAACGTCGGTGCGTGAGGTGGTGGAGACGGCGCGATGATGCAGGGAATCGAAGCTAGCTGGGTGGTCTATGGCGTGGTCGCGCTGCTCGCGCTGCTGATCGCGTGGCGGCTGCTATCGCGCGGCAAAAGCACCCGCGATCGTTCCTACAAACCCGACGTGCTCGACCAAGGCCAGGCCCCGGCGGCGCGCAACCAGGCGCTGATCGATGCTGCCCCCGCCGCGCGAGTGGTGATGCCGCCGATAATGTCCGACGCGCTCGGCGGGATGGGCGAGATTGTCGCGCGGGCCGCGCAGGAGGAAGTGGAAGAGGCCAAGGTTGTTGAGGTAGCGCCACCACC
>JARXKR010000195.1:0-1793 GCA_030271565.1 Pseudomonadota bacterium | reverse complement strand
CCACCACCGCCTCCACCGCCGCCTCCGCCTCCGCCACCGCCACCAGCACCCGCGCCGGAACCCGAAGTGATCGCTGAGCCGGTAGCGATGCCGGGCCTCGACGAAGCGCCGTCGCCCGAACAGACTGCCGATGAGGAACAGTCACCCGATGCAGTGATCGAAGCCATGGCCGAGCCAGCGCCGCAGCCCGAACCTGCGCCCGCCCCGGTCGCCGCCAGCACCGCCGACGACCTGTCAAAAATCAAAGGCCTCGGCCCCAAGTTGCAGACCCTGCTGCCCACGCTCGGCCTAAACACCTACGCCCAGATCGCCGCGCTGAGCGAAGCTGATTTGGCCGCGCTGGATGCAAAGCTGGGACCGTTCGCCGGACGCCCCGCACGCGACGGCTGGGTTGAGCAGGCCAAGTACCTAGCGGCCGGGGATGTGGCCGGGTTCGAGGCGCGGTTCGGGAAGGTGTGATCTGGATCACGGACGCATTGTGACCGTGACGGCAAAAGCCTCGGGAGAAAAAGGAGCAACCCATGCGTAAGACAATCATGACCCTGATTTTGTGTTCGCTTACCACAGCTGCGCTCGCGGCCCCCACGAGTCGCGCCAGCCCGGCCGTCGCTGCGGCACAACAGGCCATTGCGGCTGCAGGACCCAATGCGACCGACGCGCAAGTCCAAGCAGCATATCCGCGCTTCATGCTCCATCCTGACCATCCACCGGAAACCTGGTTTGTCGCATCGACCGACAGTGGCTGCCTCTATTTTAACCACGTTTTCATGTGGGATAGTGCCCCCCCAAACAAGGTCTTGGCCAAAGTGGCAGCATGGAAACGCGATCATTTCAACGTCAAATGGACCGGGTCGCCTTGCACCAAAGGACAGTTAATCAGCGGTGCCGGGACGCTGTCATGGGGCGACATGAACACGCGCAACACGGTCGGGAGCAAGCGCGCTGACGGTTTTGAAAAATGGACTGGGACGATGGTGGAAGGAGTGTTTGTCGGGGTGGTGCACCGCGTATATTCGCGCGACGAAGCCGCAACAATATTCCAAACATTCGAATTGTTCGGCGGATGCTTTAACAATAACCCTGCGGACGAAGGTCGCAAATCCCAGATGTGTCAGCCGCGCGTGCCTTGAGGAGCGACCAGACCAGCAGCTCCAACACCGACAACGCGGCGAGCCCCGGGCCGACGATCGCCTTGAGTCGCCCTGTGGCGGCGAGGCCAATACACAATGCCGCGATCAGTGCGAGTCCGATTGCTACGCCCGGATAGAAGTTCACAATGGTTATGGTCGTATCCGCACCGATCAAGCCGGGTTCAACAGCGTTGGGTGCCCGGTGGACTGGCGTGAACAGCGCGGCAATCAGGCCAAACCCGGAAATGATCGCCAGCCCGCGTTCGATGTTCATGATTGCTCCCCAAATGGCCTCAGCGCCCGGTTAGCATACGCGTTTCTTCAAACTAAAGAGCCTCCACCCAACCCCGCTCCGCCGGGGATGGGCGGGCCAGTCGCGACTACTTGCGCATGTCCTTCGCACCAGCCTTGCCCCACCAGGATTTACCGTCCTTGCCGGACGCCCAGTCGGATTCGAGGTCCCAAGGACGACCGGCGAAGCGGTCGCCATCGAGGGTTGCGGCAAGGTGCTGCTTCCTCCGGCGCCGCAGCCTGCGCGCCGCCGCCTTTTTCCACGGATGATCGGTTTGGGCACCGGTATGCCCGAAAATGGGCGTCTTGCGGCGGGATCGGGACATGACAAAGCACCTTGCGAAGCGCCGCAAGAGGCCAGTCGGATCGGGA
>JARXKR010000017.1 GCA_030271565.1 Pseudomonadota bacterium | reverse complement strand
GAGCTCTTCGCACCGCAAGCAAACTGAACGGCAAAATGCGGCGGCAATGATTGGCAGGGGCTGCGCCCCAATCCGTGTACCCCCGCGTCCTCTGCGAACTCTGCGCGAGCAAATCATTAGTCCGTTGACGTGTCCGCCGAGGCCTGCGATTCCGATGCAATGAGCGCGCGCAAACCCATTCGCAAAGCTGTCTTCCCGGTCGCGGGCATGGGCACGCGGTTTCTTCCCGCGACCAAGGCCATTCCCAAGGAAATGCTGCCGATCATCGACCGCCCGCTGATCCAGTACGCGGTGGACGAGGCGCGCGAGGCCGGGATCGACCAGCTGATTTTCGTCACCGGGCGCGGCAAGACCGCGATTGTCGAACATTTCGACACCGCTTTCGAGCTTGAGGCGACCATGACCGAGCGTGACAAATCGCTCGACGTGCTCGAACCGACCAGAATTCTGCCGGGCAACCTCGTCACCGTGCGCCAGCAGGTGCCGCTCGGGCTCGGCCACGCGATCTGGTGCGCGCGGGCAATCGTCGGCGACGAACCCTTCGCGATCTTTCTCCCCGACGAGCTGATGATCGGTCAACCGGGCTGCATGAAGCAGATGGTCGAGGCCTATAACGCGGTCGGCGGCAACCTCATCTCGGTGCTTGAAGTGCCCGAGAACGAAGTCTCGAGCTACGGCGTGATCGATCCGGGCCAGCGCGGCTTCGGCCCCGGCGGCGCGCTGACCGAAGTGCGCGGACTGGTCGAAAAGCCCAAGCGCGAAGACGCGCCGTCGAACCTGATCATTTCGGGCCGTTACATCCTCCAGCCCGAGGTGATGCGGGTGCTCGAACACCAGGGCAAGGGCGCGGGCGGCGAGATTCAGCTGACCGATGCGATGGCACAGATGATCGGCCAGCAGCCGTTCCACGCGGTGACGTTCGCGGGAAAACGCTACGACTGCGGCAGCAAGACCGGGTTTGTCGAGGCGACGCTGGCGATTGCGCTCGAGCGCGAAGACATGCGCGATGAGGTCAGGGCGATGGCGCTCCGACTGCTGGGGTGACGCTTGCCGAACAGGCGTAACCTTGTGTCAATGCGGCTTCGTGCAAATTCAACAACTTGGCGAATGGCAGGATGACACTGGGTGACACCGTGTCACCCTCAAACTGCTATGTATTCCAGTGCGTTATGGCGGAAAAGGTGACACATCGGCATTTTCCAGCCAGCGAGCGCCGGGGCGGCACACTGCATGCAAGGCTTTGGCGCGATAGCGGGACTGACGGTATCAAAGAACGGCGCGAAGTGTGACAGACGCTGGAGGTGTAGGAAACCTGTTCGAGCGAACCTGCAGGGCCCCGTTCCAGACCCGCGCGCCAAGCTTGCTCACCCTTCCGCGCGGATCGGCAGCGCGAGCCGTACCGCCAGCCCGCGCGGGCTCGCTTCGCCCAGTTCCATTGTGCCGCCGTGCAGGCTGGCGATGGTGCCGACCAGCGCCATGCCGAGCCCCGCGCCTGAGCGGGTGCGGGCGGGATCGAGCCGGCCGAAGCGGCGGACCGCTTCGTCGCGGTCGGCGGGCTGAATGCCGGGGCCGTTGTCGGATACAGTCAGCACCACCGCGCCAGCGCCAGCGAGCACCAGTTCAAGCCCGATCCGCGAGCCGCCCGCGGCATATTTGAGCGCATTGTCGATCAGGTTGGAGATCGCGCGGAACAATAGCTCGCGGTGCGCCACGACTGGCAAGGTGGGGGGCGCAGTAACCGCGATCGCGAAGCCCTCGTCTTCGGCCAATGGCCCGTAAACTTCGGCGAGGTCGTGGAGCATCGCGGTCAGGTCGAACGCGGCGAACTGGCTACGGCCGATTCCCGCTTCGCTGCGGCTGATCTCAAGCGCGGTGTCAAGCAGGCGTTGCAGCCCGTCGGTCTCGTCGATCGCATCGGCCAAGGCGCCGCGCGCCGAGGGGTCGCCGGTGGCCTCGAACGAACGCTCGAGCGAAGAGCGGATCCGCGCCACCGGCGAGCGCAGGTCGTGCGCCATCGAATCGGTCACTGCGCGCAGTTCGCCGACCAGGGCTTCGATCCGCTCGAGCATGGCGTTGATCGCCACGCCGAGCCGGTCGAAGGCGTCGCCGTCGGTGCGCAGCGCGATGCGGGTGTTGAACCGCCCGCTGGCGATATCGCGGGCGGCCCGGCTGAAATGATCGATCCGCCGCTCGAGCACGCGCAGGATCAGCCATGAGGCGAGCGCGGCGATCACCAGCCCGGCGAGCATGGCGTAAGCGAACGACTGCTCGCTGGCGCGGGTCAGCTGTTCCTGATCCTGCATGACCTCACCGGTCAGCAGGCTTTGTCCGCCTGGCAAGGGCTGGATCAGGTATCCAGTGGTTTGTGGACGATCTGCGCCACTGCGGGTTAGTTGGCCGACCGCCCAGCGCAGCGGCAAAGCCGGGGCCGCGGGCCATTCGGCGAGGTTGCCCGCCAGCGCCGCGCCGTCCGCACCGCGCAGCAGCACCACGAAATGGCGATCCTCCGACGCGCGGAGCCGGTCGTTGATAGCGCGGATCAATGCAGCATCGCCGCCGGTGCGCCATTGATCGCGCAGGTCATCCCCGGCCACTTCAGCGGCAATGCGGGCATCGCTCTCCAGAGTCTGGCGGGTCAGCGCGTGCATCATGCCGAGCCCCAGCGCGAGCGTCGCGAGCTGTGTCAGAGCAAGAGTTACCGCGAGCCGCCAAGTGGTCGAGCCGAGCTGCTTTGGCGGCCTTGCGGGTTCGCTCACTCGGGCCGGCCCAGCATGTAGCCCGCGCCGCGCACGGTGTGGAGCAGCGGCTGCGCGAAGCCGTCGTCGATCTTGCGCCGCAGCCGGCTGATGTGGACGTCGACCACGTTGGTGCCGGGATCGAAATGGTATTCCCACACCCCTTCGAGCATCATCGTGCGGGTCACCACCTGGTCCTTGTGGCGCAGCAGGTATTCGAGCAGGCGGAACTCACGCGGCTGGAGGTCGATGCGCTGACCGCCGCGGGTAACCCGCCGGGTCAGCAGGTTGACCTCAAGATCGGCGCAAGCGAGCGTGACTTCGACCGGAGCTGCGCCTTTGTCAGACCGCGCCATCAACAACCGCAACCGCGCGAGCAATTCCGAAAAGGCAAAGGGTTTGGCGAGGTAATCGTCCGCGCCCGAGGTCAGTCCCTCGACCCGCGCATCGACCGTGCCGAGCGAGGACAGGATCAGTACCGGAGTGGCGACCTTGGCCGCGCGCATCGCCGCAAGCACCGCCATACCGTCGATCCCCGGCAGCATCCGGTCGAGCACCACCGCATCGTACGAACCGTCGGTCGCCAGGAACAGCCCGTCGCGGCCATCGGCGGCGCGGTCGGTCAGGTAGCCGACGTCGCTCAGCCCTTTGCACAGGAAGTCGGCGGTGCGCTGGTCGTCTTCGATTACCAGGATCTTCTGCGACATAATTGGTGCCTCTGTCCGGACCTCTAGCATCAAGCCCGGCCTTGCTGCTGACGGCAAGATGAAAGTTTTGTCATCGACCAGCGGGCTTAGATGAAGGCTTTGTAACTTGCCGGTCACCGCCGCGTGGTCCGGACCGGTTTAGTCCTGCCTGACCGGGTGCAAATCCGGTCGACCCAAGCAGGCCTGCAAGCGTCAATGCCCCGGCGCGCGCAGGTCGGCGGCGGCCCGGCTATTGTGGACCCAGCCGGGCCGCCATCAAATTGAGCGATGAATGGGGGGCAATGTCATCAAGACGCAACTTGGAAACGGCAAGAGGCCCCCATATGACCCAGCCACGTCAAACCTTCGACTGGACCGCTTGGTACGCCAAGATCCCCGGCATCCCCCTCGATTGGGGCTTTAGCAGCAACGACGATGCCGCCGCGCCGCGCAGCGAGTTTCAGCCGCCACGGCGGCGGCGCTTGCATCTGGCGCGTTAGTCGACCCGATCAGGCCGCGCTGAAGCGCAGCGGCAGGGTCTTCAGCCCGCCGACGAAGGTGCTTTTGGCGCGTTTGGGTTCGCCGGCCAGTTCGACGCTGCCCAGCCGGTCGAGCAAGGTCTCGAACAGGATCCGCATTTCCAGCCGCGCGAGGTGCAGCCCAAGGCACTGATGCGCGCCAGCACCGAATGCCAGGTGGCGGTTGGCCGGGCGAGTCGCATCGAACCGGCGCGGGTCTTCGAACTGCGCTGGATCGTGGTTGGCCGCGACGTAGTTGATCATCAGCCAGTCACCGGCTTTGACCGGGACGCCGTCGACCACTGCATCGCGCGCTGCGGTGCGCATGAAGTGCTGCACCGGGGTGGTCCAGCGGATCGCTTCCTCGACGATCCCGGGAACCAGGCTGCGATCGGCCTTGACCCGCGCGAATTGCTCGGGATCGCGCGCCAAGGCGAGCATCGCTCCGGCGGTGCTGGCGCTGGTCGTGTCGTGGCCCGCAGCGGCGATGATGATGTAATAGCCCGCCAGGTCGCGCGGGCTGAGCGGCTCGCCGTCGATCTGCGCATTGGCGAGGATCGAGGCGACGTCGGCGGTCGGATTGGCCCGGCGCTGCGCGGCGAGGCTTTCGAAATAGGCCTCGAAATCCTTGACCGCGCCGGTCACGATCTGGAGGATCTGTTCGGGCGTCAGGCTGGCAAGGCCCGATTTGTTGAGATCCTCGTCCTGCCCGCCGAACATCTGCTGGGTCAGGAACAGCATGCGCGGCTCGTCCTCCTCGGGCACGCCGAGGATCTGCATGACGACGTGGAGCGGGTAAGGCGCGGATACGAGTTTCACGAAGTCCACGATTTTGTCTTCCCCCGGCCCACCCTCTCCGGCGGCAATCAGCTTGTCGACGGTCCGTGCCGCCAGCTCGCGGATCGCGGCTTCGATATTGCGCAGGTTCTTGGGCATGAACCATTCCTGGGTCAGCCGCCGCAGCTTGGGATGCTTGGGTGCGTCGAGTACCACCAGGCTGCTGACCAGATTGGGGCTCTCCTCACCCTGCTGCGCGGTGATCTGGCGCGCAAAGGCCTCGCCGACCTTATTGGTGAAGACGGTCGCGCGCGGGGCATTGAGGAACCCCGCGTTATCCTTGCTGATCTGCATCACCGCATCGTAGCCGGTGACCAGCCAGAACGGATCGAATTCGCCGCCGGGGCTTTCGATCCGGGTCAGCGGGCTTTCGCTGCGCAGCTTGTCGAACAGATCGAGCAGCGGATCCCAGTCGGCATAGCTTTGCGGATCGAGCACCGCGATCGCGTCGGCTGGACTGGCGACGGGGGCGTTCATGGCGGTCAGACTCCCGCTTGCGCCACCTCATAGGCCGCCTTGTATTCATCGCGCAGGTGGCGCTTGTAGAGCTTGCCGGTCAGTTCGCGCGGCAGCTCGGCGCGGAAATCGATCTGGCGCGGCATTTTTACCCGGCTCAATTGCGGTGCGAGATAGGCCAGCAGTTCCTCCGCCAGCGCCGGCCCCGCCTGATCCATGTCCAGCGGCTGGACCACCGCCACCACGCGCTCACCCATGTCCGGGTCGGGCGCGCCGATCACGGCTGCATCGGCGACCTTGGGGTGCGTCACCAGCAGGTTCTCGATCTCCTGCGGGTAGATGTTGACCCCGCCCGAGATGATCATGAAGCTCTTGCGGTCGGTCAGGAAGAGGTAGCCATCCGCGTCCTGGTAGCCAACGTCGCCAAGGCTCGACCAGCCGTGCTGGTTTTTGCTGTCGGCAGTCTTGACCGGGTCGTTGTGGTATTCGAACGGCATCATCCCTTCGGTCGGTTCGAAGAACACTTGCCCCTCGGTGCCGCGCGGCACCTCCTCGCCGGCCTCGTCGCAGACATGGAGGATGCCCGACAGCGCCTTGCCGACCGAACCGGGATGGTCGAGCCATTCGTGGCTGGTGATGAAGGTCGATCCGTTGCCTTCGGTTCCGGCGTAGTATTCGAACAAGACCGGCCCCCACCATTCGATCATCGCGCGTTTGATCGGTACCGGGCACGGCGCGGCGGCGTGGATCGCGCACTTGAGCGAAGAAATATCGTATTTGGCGCGAATCTCCTCGGGCAGCTTGAGCATCCGCACGAAATGGGTGGGGACGAACTGGCTATCGGTGATCCGGTATTTCTCGATCGCCGCCAGCGCGGCCTCGGGATCGAACTTCTCCATCACCACCACGGTGCCGCCGATCTTGTGCACGGTCATCGACCAGCGCAGCGGCGCGGCGTGATACAGCGGGGCGGGGGAGAGGTAGACCGCGTCCTCGTTAATTCCGTAAGCCATCATCGCCAGCTGGACGAGGACGTTGGTCTGGTCGATCGCCGGATCGACGGGGAGCGGGATCTTGACCCCCTTGGGCCGCCCGGTGGTGCCCGACGAATAAAGCATGTCGACCCCGGCACGCTCATCGGCAATCGGAGTGCTGGGCATCGCCGCCAGTGCCTGTTCAGCGTCGATTCCAAGCCGGAGCTGCGGAACGTGCGGTGCCAGGGTTGCAGCCTCATCAAGCAATGGGGCGAGATAAGCCGAACCGAACAGCAACTTGGCCGCGCTGTCTTCGAGGATGTAGGCGAGTTCGGGCGGGGTCAGCCGGCTCGAGATGCAGACGTAGTGCACCCCGGCGCGCTGGAACCCCCAGGTCAGGCAGAAGAACCACGGATGGTTCTCAAGGCACAAGGCGACCGTGTCGCCGACCCCGATCCCGCGCGCGCGGAGCAAGTGCGCGACCTGGTTGGAGCGGGCATCGAGCTCGGCATAGGTGACCGTCTCGCCGCTCCCCGCCATGAGAATTGCAGGCTTGTCGGGATGGCTACGGGCGTGGACGGACGGGTGCATCGGTGGACTCTCCAATACCGCGCTCTTGGCGGTTCGGAGGTCAATTTAACCGTTCGATTAAACGGTGCAACGGATTAATTGGGCTAGAGCGCGATTTGACCGACGCTTGCCAGAAAGAAAAAGGCGACGGTTGCCCGTCGCCTTTTTGCCAGCATCCTCCCGAAGCTGGAACCGGCCAAGGTCTTTGCCTTGTACCGAATCAAATCTCTTATTCGCCCCGACTATTCGCCATCGTCCTCGCCGCCGCCAAGCGCAACCTGGGTTGCGGCGGGCGCTACGGCGGTCTGGATACCGCCCTGGAGGTAGGGAATCGGGTTCACGGCGACGCCGGCGATCCGCACTTCATAATGCAGGTGCGGGCCGGTCGAGCGGCCGGTGGTGCCGACATAACCGATCAGGTCGCCCTTGTGGACGGTCTGGCCGGCTGCGACGTTGAGCCGCGACAGGTGGCCGTAACGGGTCTGGATGTTGCCGCCATGCTCAAGGCTGATGAACAGGCCGTAGCTGGAAAACCAATCGGCCCGGCTGACCATGCCATCGGCGGTGGCGTAAACGGGGCTACCCACAGGCTCAGCCAGATCGACACCCTTGTGGGCGCGGCGGCCACCGATCACCGGGTGCCAGCGCATCCCGAAACCGCTGGTCAAGGCAGCACCGCTGACCGGCATGCGCGAGGGGATCGACACCGAAGCCGGGCGATAGGTTAAAGCCGAAGGTGCAGAGGCAACCTTGGTGGCAGGAGTGAGCACCAGTTGGCCATTGTCCATCGACTTCCAGCCGTTGAACAGCTTGCGGAAGTCGTCATCGCCGCCCTGAGCCGAGGGCTTGGCGGCCTGCGCGGCGCGCAGCGGCGACGTTACGTCGGCGTTGGCGGCAGCGCTGTTGGCGAATGCGGGGGTGGCGACCGAAAGTCCCGAAATCGCGGCGATCATGCCGACGAAACCACGGACCTTGGCAAAAAACGTAACAGTGAACACTCAAACCAACCTTGCTATTTCAACCGCTTTTACGGCTGTGCGAACCCTTGCTTCACTGGCCTGGTCAGCCAGCGTGCGTGTGTATTCGAGATGGTCGGTTAGCCCCCCGCCGTCTCGAGACAGGGCCTAGCGGGGGGGCCGGTTAACAATCAACCCCGGCATGGAATTCGCGCGGTAAACCGCCGCTGGAACGGGCCGAGTCGTTGAACGGCGGGTTAACGGGGCCGAAAAAGAGGCCCGTAACCACGGCTTTCCATAGGGTTGCATGAGAATCGATTTGGTTCCCGATCATTGCGATGAAATGCGTTGAACCGATCCGGGCGTGGCGCATTTGTTCGTCAACGATTCGTTGGATGCCGCGAGCGCCCGCCATGATTGGCGCAAAGGTCCTCTCCATTTTCGCACTTGCGCAAATGGGGAGGTGGCAGTGCGAAGCACTGACGGAGGGGCTTCGACGCCAACCTTGATACCCCTCCGTCACGCCTTCGGCGCGCCACCTCCCCATTTGGCTTCGCAAAATGGAGAGGACCTTGATGCCATGCTCACAGGGCCTTGGCAGCCTCGAGCACCTCGGCGGCGTGGCCCTTGACCTTGACCGGGCTCCACACCCGCGCAATTCGCCCGTCGACGCCGATCAGGTAAGTCGAGCGAACCATGCCCATGTAGGTGCGCCCATAGTTCTGCTTTTCGCGCCAGATCCCCAGCGCATCGCTGAGCCCGCCGTTCTCCGGATCGCTGGCGAGTGGCGCGGTGAGGCTGTGCTTGGCGGCGAATTTGACGTGCCTGGCCGGCGGGTCCTTGCTGATCCCGAGCAAGGCAGTACCGGCCTTGGCGAAATCGCCCGTCAGCGCCGAGAAGTCGATGTTCTCGGTGGTGCAGCCGGGGGTATCGTCCTTGGGATAAAAGAACAGCACCAGCTTGCGCCCGGCAAATTGCGCAAGGTCGAGCGGGCTGCCGTCGGGCGCAGCCAAGGTGGCGGCGGGCAGCTTGTCGCCCACTCCGGGAAGTTGAGTCATCTTTGCAACTCCAGTTGTTTGCCGAATGTGTCGTGCCAGGCCGCAGCAACCGCGACGCGGGCGCTCTGCAAACCGGTCAGCAGGTCGTCCCAATCGCGATATTCGCAGGCCAGCGCAAGCGCCTCGCGCGCTGCCGGCGGTGGGTCTTCGCCCTCGGGTGCGAGCAGCCGCGCCGCGATCAGGAAGCGGGTCAGGCGTTCGTGTGCTGGGAGCAAAGCTTCGGGCAGCAGGTCCGCAGCGATCAGTTCGCGTAGCGCTGCTGCCAGATCGGGCAGCAAGGCTTTGCCGTGGCGCAGCTGCTGGTAGTGAATCAGGAACTCCAGATCGACCAGCCCGCCGCGCTGCAGCTTCACGTCGAGCGCCGATGTGGGCGGTTTGTGCTCGGCCATTTCGCCGCGCATGTGGAGCACGTCGGCGCGCAATTTCGCCACATCGCGCGGTGCCGACAGCACCTGGGCGATGATCGCATCGAGTTCGTCGCGCGCCTGCTCCGGCCCGTACAGCGTCCGCGCCCGGGTTAGCGCCATATGCTCCCAAGTCCAGGCACTCTCGTTTTGATAGCGTGCGAAGCTGTCAAAGGTGACTGCGATCGGCCCTTGCGCGCCCGACGGACGCAGCCGGGTATCGACTTCGTAGAGCGCACCCTCGGCAGTCGGAACCGACAGCGCGGCGATCACCCGCTGCGCCAGCCGGTTGAAATAGAGCGTCGCCCCCAAAGGCCGCTTGCCATCGGATTCGCCGCCATGATCGCCGGTGAACAGGAACACCAGATCGAGGTCCGAAGCATGAGTCAGCGCCCCGCCGCCGAGCCGGCCGAGGCCCAAGATCACCAGATCGCTGCCCGGCACCCGGCCATGCAACGCTTCGAACGCACGCCGCGCGGCACCGGCCAGCACGGTCAGCGCGGCTTCGGCCACCCGGCTCAGCGCGGCGGCAACTTCCAGCGGATCGCGCACATGCTCGATCAGCTGCACGCCCAGCGCAAACCGCGCTTCGCCGACCCGGCGCCGGACGCAGCCGAGCAGGGCTTCGTAATCGTCGCCCTCTTCGCACCGGGCAAAATATTCGGCGAGTTCGGGCACCGCTCCGGGCAGGTCGAAGGCGCTGGCATCGATCAGCGGATCGAGCAGGTCGGCGCGCCGCGCCAGCGCATCGGCAAGCGGCGGGGCGAGCCCGAGGATCCGCACCAGCAGCCCGATCAGCGCGGGCCGCGCCTCGAGCAGGTGGAACAGCCCCAGCGCGCTGGGTAGCCCGGCGAGCAATTGCTCCCAGCGCAGCAACGCTCGTTCAGGCTCAGGCGACTGCGCGAAAGCAGCCATGAGCGGCGCCTGAATCGCATCGAAAGCCGCGCGCGCCGCCTCGCTGCGCAGCGCGCGGACTTTGCCGCTGCGCCAGCCGCTGATCCGATCGGCGAGCGCGGCGGGATCGGTGAAGCCGAGCTGCGCAAGCTGTTCGGTAAGCGCCCCGCCGCGCGGTGCAGCAAGTGGGATGGAAGTTCCGTCGTCGCTGTGCTGCGCCAGCAAGGCGTCATAGCGCGCCCCCACCGCCTCACTGATCGCCGCCAGTTCCGCGACCAGCGCCGCGCCATCTGCAAGGCCGTCCAACCGTGCGACGCCATCCAGCGCAGCGGGGTCGAGCGGCAGCATATGCGTCTGCTGGTCGGCGACCATCTGCAAGCGGTGCTCAATGATGCGGAGGCGGTCGTAACTGGTGCCGAGCAGTTCAGCATCGGCCGGATCGATCAACCCGGCCCCAGCCAAAGCGTCGAGCGAAGCCCGGGTGCCGCGGACCCGAAGTTCAGGCCGCCGCCCCCCGTGGATCATCTGGTGAGTCTGGGCGAAAAATTCGATCTCGCGAATGCCGCCGCGACCTTTCTTGAGGTCGAACCCCGGGCCCGGGCGCGGCGGTCCGGCATAATTGGCGCGGATTTGCCGGGTCAACCGGGCAATTTCGGCAATCGCGCCGAAATCGAGACTGCGCCGCCACACAAAGGGGCGGATCGCGGCGAGGAAAGCCTCTCCCGCTGGCACGTCTCCGGCGCAGGCCCGCGCCCGAATGAACGCCGCGCGCTCCCACGCCAAGGCAGAGCTTTCGTAATGGGTCAAAGCCGCGCCGATCGGGATCGCCAGCGGGGCCACCTCGCTCGCCGGGCGCAGCCGCAGGTCGACCCGGAAGACATAGCCCTCGGCGGTGACGTGGCTCATGATTTCCATCAGCGAACGCGCCACCCGCTGTGCTGCCTCACCCGGATCGTCGCGCCCGCGGCGCGGCAGCAGCGCGGGGTCGTAAAGCAGAATCGGGTCGATGTCGGACGAATAGTTAAGCTCGCCCGCGCCGTGCTTGCCCAGTGCGAGTGCGAGGAACCCTGCGGGCTCGGCACCCGGCACGCGGGCGGCGATTGCCGCCGCAATGGCACGATCCAACGCGCGGTCGGCGAACTGGCTGAGCTCGGCCATGATCCGGTCGAGCGGAAACGCCCCGGCAAGATCGCCGAACGCCAGCGCCAGGCCCAAGGCGCGCTTTTCGCGGCGTAGGGATACGCCCACGTCATCAATGCCTGCACCCGCTTGTTTGGCCAGATCGAGCGCAGCTTCGCCGCCGCCCCTCGCCAGCAGCGCAGCCAGAGCCGGCAGGCGGTCCAGCCCTTGCGCCAGGAACGGCGAATGCGCCTCGGCGCGCGCGATAGCTCCGCTCCAGTCGTGGCTGGTCATGGTGGCGAGATGGACGCTGCTGCCCGGGACTTCAAGTCGTTCGTAGGATGGAGCCTTGCGCCAATGCCCCGCCTTTGCCAGTGTCGCGCAGCAACGCTCGAAGGGTTTTTAAGACCATGATTTCAGCATCATTCAAAAACGTATCGCTGCTGACGGCAGCCACCGCCTTGCTGGTCGGTGTAGCGGTTTCAGCTGCCGCGCCGCACGGCAACAAGGGACTGATCCCGGTTCCGAAGATCATTGTGCCGGCAATCACTGGTGACACGATCCGCGATGTGACCAAGGAACTGTCGTCAGACCGCTACGAAGGCCGCGCTCCGGGCAGCCGCGCTGAAGACCTGACCATCACCTACATCATCAACCGCTTCAAGGCCGCCGGGCTGCAACCGGGCAACAAGGGTTCGTGGCTGCAGGACGTGCCGACAGTCGATATCACCGCGAAGAACGCGGACGGTCTGACTGTCAACTCAGGCGGGCAAAAGCTGCACTTCAATTTTGGCAGTGACATGGTCGTGGGCAGCTACCGCGTCACCCCGCAAACCCGGATTATGGACGCCCCACTGGTGTTCGTCGGCTATGGCATCAACGCGCCGGAATTGGGCTGGAACGACTATGCCGGCGTCGACATGAAGGGCAAGATCGCGGTGATCTTGGTCAACGACCCGGATTACGAAACTTCCGACGAAAGCGGTCTCTTCAAAGGCCGGCGGATGACCTATTACGGCCGCTGGACCTACAAGTTCGAGGAAGCCGCGCGGCAAGGCGCGGCGGGCGCGTTGATCGTTCATGATACCTTCCCGGCGGCTTACGGCTGGCAGGTGGTCAATTCGAGCTGGACTGGCACGCAGCACTACATCGCGTCGGCCAACAACGCGATGGACCAGACCCAGGCCAATGGCTGGATCCAGAAGCCGGTCGCCGAAGCGGTGCTCAAGGCCTCGGGTCAGGATCTGACGGCGCTCACTGCCGCGGCCAAGCAGAAGGGTTTCAAGGCGGTTTCGCTCGGCAGCAGTGCCAGCCTGAGCTTCGATAACGAGATCAAGCGCGCCACCTCGCACAACGTGATCGGCATTCTGCCGGGCAAGAAGCGCCCGAACGAATACGTGCTCTACACCGCGCACTGGGACCACCTTGGTCACTGCACCCCGGACAAGAGCGGCGACGGCATCTGCAACGGCGCGATCGACAATGCCACCGGGGTCGGCGCGCTGGTCAGCCTGGCCGAAGCCAATGTGAAGGCCGGGGCTGCCGCTCGCAGTCAGGTGTTCATGTCGGTCACGCTCGAGGAATCGGGATTGCTCGGCTCGCGCTACTACGCCGAGCATCCGGTCTATCCGCTGGCGCGCACCGTCGGCGGGGTCAACATGGACGGGGTCGGCCCGGGCAGCCCGAGCAAGGACGTCTCGGTCACCGGCGGCGACAAGAGCGACCTCACGCGCTACCTTCAGGCGGCGATGAGCGCGATGGGACTGTACCTGACCCCCGAAGACCACCCCGAGCGCGGTGGTTATTACCGCAGCGACCACTTCAGCTTCGCCAAGCTGGGCGTGCCGATGTTCTCGGTCGGGCGCGGGAGTGATTGGGTGCAGGGCGGCAAGACAGCGGGGCAGGCGGCTGCCGAGGACTATGTCCAGCACCGCTATCACCAGCCCAGCGACCAGTACGATGCCAGCTGGGACTGGTCCGGCGCGGTTCAGGAAATATCGCTGTTCTACCGCCTCGGCCGCAGCCTCGCCATGACCACCGATTGGCCCAACTGGCACAAAACCGACGAATTCCGCCGGATCCGCGATCGTGACCGGGCAGGGAAGTAAAAGTCATTAGGGATTGAACAAGCACTCGAGACGATCCGCTTGAGCGACCAGGCGCTTGTCCCGCGACCAAACCTGGCAGCGTGTCCGCATTGCCGAAGCGAGCAGGTGGGCATCGACGAATCCGATCCCCGTGCCCGAGAGTTTTTTGGCTTCGACAAACGCCAAGAGATCTTGTGATGAGCAGACCTGCGCTTGGTCGATTGATCCTAGGAATCCGATCATCGCTTGGCGGTTGCGCGGGTTGCCGAGTGCCATTTCAGCGGTCACAAAAGGATGCTGGATTATGCGCTCCCGATCGAGCAGATTTTCGAGGTCTGCCATTGGTTGACGATAATGATCTGCCCAGATCGATGTGTCGACGATGATCACGCGAATGGGCGCTCGCGCGGGGCCGGCTCAAAATCGGGCATTGTTCCGCCCATAGCGATCAATTCCCTGATCGCAGTTCGTCGTATGAAGGTTTCGACTGCCGCTCTTTCGAGTTCGGCGCGGTCAAATATGCCGCTCAACACACTGGCCTTGTGCCAGAGCTCGGCAAGTGCGGCGCTCTGCGCGTCCTGGCCTGACGCACCAAGATTGCCTAATCCGCCCTTCCGCGCGAACCGGATTTTTTCTGCAGCAAGATCCACTTCGGCCGTAACCCAACCGACCGACTGCCACCCCTCCTTCTGACTGTGCCCCTTACCGCGTTCATTGGACCACCATTGCCGATACTTTCGTGCACTGGGAGGCAGCCCGAATCCAAGCTTCGATTCGATCTGTTCAAAGGTTGTCGTCCAGCTATCTTGATCCAAAGCGCCGAGATGGCGCGCCAAGGGCTCGTAAATACCCATCAAAACCTCCTTTGATTTGGAACTATGTCTAGGAACTATTTTTGAAATTGTCAAAGAACTTCCATTTCCCCCCCGAATGGCATCCGCAGCAATGGTTGTGGGTCGGCTTCCCGCACCTTACCGAGGAGTGGCCGGGCTATCTGACTCGCGCGCAGGAGCAGTTTGCGGCGTTTGCCTCTGCCGTTGCGGAAAGCGGTCAAGAGGTGCGCCTGCTGGTCCGCGATGAGGCTTCGCGCGTCCGGGCGAAGGCGCTGTGCAGTGGCAAGGTGCGGCTCGAACTACGACGCTATGGCGACGTGTGGCTGCGCGATACCGGGCCGCTGGTGGTGCAGCGCGGCGGCTCGCTGGTGGCCAAGCGGTTCGGCTTCAACGGCTGGGGCGGAAAGTACCTGATGGAGGGAGACCAGCAGATCGGCGCGGAACTGGCGCGCGATGCCGGATTGCCGGTCGAGACGGCGGACTGGGTGCTCGAAGGCGGGGCGATCGATACTGATGGCACCGGGCTGGTCGTCACCACCGCGCAATGCCTGCTTAACCCCAACCGCAACCCAGGCTTGAGCCAAGCGGATATCGAAGCGCGGCTGCACCGCGATCTCGGGTTTGACCGGGTGCTGTGGCTCGGTGACGGACTGATCAATGACCACACCGACGGGCATGTCGACAACCTCGCGCGGTTCGTTGCGCCGGGGGTGCTGGCGCTGCCGCGCGCAATAGGCGCGGACGATCCCAACGCCGCGATCTATGCCGAGGCCAAGGCCCGCGCCGAGGCCTTCGGGGTGACAGTGCGCGAAGTTCCGTCGCCGGGGCGGATCGAGACGGGCGGCATGATCGAGCCGGCGAGTTACATGAATTTCGCGGTCACCACCCAGCTAGTGGTGGTGCCGATCTATGGCAGCATCCACGACGCCGACGGGGTCGCGGCAATCGCCGAACTGTTTTCGGACCGCGAGGTAATCGGGCTGATGGCCGATGCGGTGCTCGGCGGCGGCGGCAGTTTCCACTGCGCGAGCCAGCAAATGCCCATGCTCTAGGCAATCTCAGGAAGTTCGCCATTGCTCGCAATGACGAGAAGGTTGGGCTAACGGGCCATTTGATGTCCAAATTGCTGCTCGCCTCGATCCACGATGTCGGCCCGCGTTTCGAGCGCGAGGTGGACCAGCTGGCTGAGCTGCTTGACGGGATACTCGGCGGGCCGAACTACGCGATGCTGGTCGTCCCCGATCACTGGGGCGAAGCTCCCCTCGTACAGGCTGCAGCGTTTCAACGCCGCTTGCGCGACTGGGCCGATCAGGGCGTGGAGATGTTCGTCCACGGCTGGTATCACAAGGACTTGGCCGAGCATTCGGGCGCGGCGGCGTTCAAGGCCAGGCACATGACCGCGGGCGAGGGCGAGTTCCTCGGGCTCAGCTGCGCGGTCGCGGCGCAGCGGATGGCCGACGGCAAAGCCCTGATCGAGGACGCGATCGGCCGCCCGGTATCGGGCTTCATCGCCCCGGCGTGGCTCTATGGCGAGGGTGCGCGCGCGGCCTTGGCAGCCAGCGACTTTGCACTCGCCGAAGACCACATGCGGGTGTGGCAACCGGCCAGCGGCAAGGTGCTCGCCAAGGGCCCGGTAATCACTTGGGCGAGCCGGTCAAAGGCACGCCAGATCTCGTCGCGGTTCTTTGCCGGGCTCGCGCGGCAGGCGCTGCACGCTCAGCCAGTGGTGCGCGCTGCGGTGCATCCCGGCGATGTTACCGTTCCAGCGCTGCTCGGCAGCATTGCCGCCACGTTCAAATCCTTTGCCGCACGCCGTCCGGCGGGGCGCTATGCGGATTTGCTCGCCGCGTCCTGAACCTGCCAGTTCTTCTGGCGCAGGTTGCGATTGGCGAGCCCGCGCGCGCGAAACCTTCCGGCAAGGAACTGGTAGAAATAGCGGTCCATCCAGCGGTTCGGCAGCAGCGCGTAAAGCAGGCTTTCAGACCGCGTCCAGGTGACCGAGGTGCGATCTGCGCGGCGGGTCGAGGGCCAACAGAAGTGGCCGGGCGCATAGACCAGGCCGCCGAACCTGCCGACCCGGTGGACGATTTCGTGATCCTCGAGCACGAAGTCCCAGATTCGCTCGTCATATCCGCCCGCCCGCCGGAACGCCTCGGTGCGGAACGCCTGGCCGTAGGCGCCGGTATGGCATTTGCGCGGGAACAGCCGCGACAGCCCCCACACAGCCCAGCGTCGCACGCGCTGCGCCCGAGCGTCGGTATCGCCATAGATGTCGATGGCCATGACCATGGCGGCCGCTGGATTTGCCGCAAACAGCGCGATGGTCGTGGCGACATAGTCCGGCGGGTAGATCGTGTCCGCATCGAGCGTCGCGAACAGCGGGGTGTCAACCAGCACGATCCCGCCGATCAGCGCGTGGATCTTGCCGGGGACCGCTTCGAGGCGATGTTCGACCGACCCGGGTGCCCAACTTGAGGTGAGCGCACGGCACACAGCCTCGCTTTCATCGGTCGAAGCGTTGTTGACCAGGATCAGCCTGAAATCGCGCCGGGTCTGGTGGGCGAGGCTCTCCAGCGTCCGCTCGATGAACCCCACTTCGTTGTAATAGGGCAAGACCAGGGTGATAGCCGGCTCGATCATCCTCGCGCCTTTGTGGTTGGGCCAAAGCGATGTCCAATGCTTTCTTGCCAGCCGCAGCGCGGTGCGGCTAGTCAGCGCGGGCGAATGGCGGGAAGGTGCTGTCCAGGATCATGACGGAAAACAGCCAGCTGGCTGCACAGGCAGAGCCGGGCACGCTTGGAAGCCAGCGCACGCGGCGGCTCGCCGGACTGTTCAGCGTGCTCGTCTCGCTGGCGGTGATCGGGGTGGTGATCTGGCAGGTCCGGTTGTTCCGGTTCGGCCCGCTGCTCGCCATGGTCCCGTCTTCGCCGCTGTTCTGGGTAATGTTCGCGGTGACCTATCTGGCCAGCCCATGGGGAGATTGGCTGATCTTTCACCGGTTGTGGCGGCTGCCCCCCTCGGGCTTCGGGGCATTGATCCGCAAGATGGTGACCAACGATCTGCTACTCGGCTATCTCGGCGATGCGCAGTTCTATGGCTGGGCGCGCTCGCGGCTGGCGCGGGTCGAGGCGCCGTTCGGCGCGATCAAGGACGTGGCCATCCTCTCGGCGCTGACCGGCAACGCAGTCACACTGATCCTGCTGGTGATTGCCTGGCCGTTCGTTTCGTCGGGGCAGCTTGGGGTCGCGACCCGCGATGCCTACATTTCGCTCGGCGTCGTACTGGTGACCTCATGCGGAATTCTGTTGTTCCGGCGCAAGCTGTTCAGCCTGGCGAAACACGATCTGTATTTTATCGCTGGGGTCCATGTCGCCCGGATTGCGGTGGCGCTCGTCGGTTCGGCAATGATGTGGCATCTGGTTTTGGCGGAGGTGCCGGTAACGCTGTGGATTGTTCTGGCAACGCTGCGGATGCTTATTTCAAGGTTGCCCCTGCTGCCCAACAAGGATGTGGTCTTTGCCGGGATTGTCGTATTCCTGCTCGGGCGTGACACACAGGTTGCCGACTTGATGGCCTTGATGACTTTGTTACTGTTGGGAACCCATCTGGCGATGGGCATGATTTTCGGGCTCGCGGGCCTGTTCGATGCGGAGAAAGTGCAATGAAGCCCCTGGTTTTGACCCTGGTGTTGCTGCTGCTGGCGGCGGGACCCGCGCTCAAATCGTCGCCCGATCTGGGCAAGAACGAAGGGCGCTGCCGCCCCGGTGAGAGCGGCCCGGCGCTGCTGGTCGAAGCGACCGGGATGAAGGACCGCACCGGCAATATGAAGCTGGAGGTCTATCCCGGCAACGATCAGGATTTCCTCGCCGACGACAACGTGCTGGTCGCCGCGGGCAAGACTTTCCGCCGGGTCGAGGTGCCCACCCCGCAATCGGGGCCGGTGGTGCTGTGCGTCCGCCTTCCGGGGCCGGGGACCTATGCCGTCTCGGTGCTGCACGATCGCAACATGGACCGGCGGTTTCAGTGGAAGGTCGACGGGATCGGCTTTTCCGCCAACCCGCACCTTGGCTGGTCGAAGCCTAAGGCGAGTTCCTCTCGCGTGATCGTCAACAGCAGTGGAGTTTCGAAGATCTCCGTCGTGATGAATTACAAAAGCGGACTGGGCGTTGCGCCACTGAAATCCAACTAGGTGCGGCTGGTCGACGTCTGCGCGTTTTACACCCCGCATGGCGGCGGGGTGAAGACTTACGTCGAGCAGAAAATGCGGCTTGGGCCAGAGCTTGGCGCGGAGATCGTGATCCTTGCGCCGGGTGACCGGCATGAAGTGATCGAGCACGGACCCATGGCGCGGATCGTGACGATCCCCAGCCCGCGGCTGATCGTCGACAGGAACTACTGGTATTTTGGCGATCAGGCAGCGCTCCACGCCGCGCTGGATGAACTGCAGCCCGACCTGGTCGAGGTTGGCTCGCCGTGGCGCAGTCCGTCGTGGGTGGCGAACTGGGGCGGGGATGTACCGCGCACCCTGGTGATGCACGCCGATCCGATGTCGGCCTATGCCTATCGCTGGCTCGGCCCGGTGCTGCCGCGCCCGGCGATCGATGCGCTGTTCTCGCCGTTCGGACGGCACCTGCGGGGGCTCGGCGCGGAGTTCGACAGCGTGATCTGCGCCAACCGCGAACTGACCGAGCGGCTGAAAGCTGGCGGGGTAGCGCACACCCGGTTCGAGCCGATGGGGGTGGAGGAAGGCGTCTTCTCGCCAGCCAACCGCGATCCTGCATTGCGGGCCGCGCTGTTGGCCGATTGCGCCTTGCCCGAAAGCGCGAGCTTGCTGCTCGGGGTGGGGCGGCTCGCGGGCGAGAAGCGCTGGCCAATGGTGATCGAGGCGGTGCGGCTGGCATCGCGGGAACGCCCACTCGGGCTGGTCCTGCTCGGCGCGGGCGGGCAGGACGCGCGGATCCGCAGGGCGATCGGCAATGACCCGCACATTCGCCTGCTCGAACCTTTGCGCGAGCGCGGCAAGTTCGCCGCGATCGTCGCCAGCGCCGACGCTCTGGTTCATGGCTGCGAGGCTGAGACCTATTGCCTCGCCGCCGCCGAAGCGCGCGCCAGCAGGGTGCCGGTGATCGTCCCCGAGCGCGGCGGCGCGGCGGATCATGCTGCGGATGGGGGCGGGCTGACGTACCGCGCCGCCGACCCCGCGGCGATGGCCGCGGCTATCGGCCAATTGGCGGCACAAGGCTGGCCGCGCAGCCACGGCCAGGTGCCGACTATGCGCGACCATTTTACGCACCTGTTCGCGCATTACCGCGAGCTGATCGCCGCGCGCAAAGCTTGACTCGGCGCTGCGCCGCATTTAGTTACATTTGCAACCAACCAGGCGCTGGAGCAACCGATATGGCCGACCTGTTCGAAAATCCGCTGGGCCTCGACGGGTTCGAATTCGTCGAATTCTCGGCGTCCGAAAAAGGCCTGCTCGAACCGGTGTTCGCTGCCATGGGGTTCAGCCAGATCGCCAGTCACCGCTCGAAAGACGTCCAGCTGTGGCGGCAGGGCGGGATCAACCTGATCGCCAATTACGAACCGCGCAGCCCGGCGGCATATTTTGCGGCCGAACACGGTGCCTCGGCCTGCGGGATGGGCTGGCGGGTCAAGGACGCGGCAAAGGCCTATGCCGAAGCGCTGGCGCGCGGGGCCGAGCCGGTCGAGGTCAAGACCGGGCCGATGGAACTGCACCTGCCCGCGATCCGCGGGATCGGCGGCTCGATCATCTACCTGATCGATCGTTACGAAGGCGGGGCGTTCGGCGACCTGTCGATCTACGACATCGATTTCATCTATGAGCCGGGCGCCGATCACCATCCGGAAGGCGCCGGGCTCAAGCTGATCGATCACCTGACCCACAACGTCTATGGCGGGCGCATGGCGCATTGGGCCTCGTTCTACGAGCGCATCGCGGGTTTCCGCGAAATCCGCTATTTCGACATCAAGGGCGAATATACCGGGCTGACCAGCAAGGCGATGACCGCGCCCGACGGCAAAATCCGCATTCCCTTGAACGAGGAAGGAAAAGCCGGCGGCGGGCAGATCGAGGAATTCCTGCGCGCCTACAACGGCGAGGGTATCCAGCACATCGCGCTGATCTGCGACGATCTGATCGCCACCTGGGACCGCCTCAAGGTGCTCGGCACCCCATTCATGTCGCCGCCTCCCGCAACCTATTACGAGATGCTCGAAGAGCGGCTGCCGGGGCACGGCGAACCCGCAGCCGAACTGCAGCAACGCGGCATCCTGCTCGATGGCTCAACCCAAGATGGCGATCCCCGGCTATTGCTGCAAATCTTCGGCGAGACCCAGATCGGCCCGGTGTTCTTCGAATTCATCCAGCGCAAGAAGGACGAGGGCTTTGGCGAGGGCAATTTCACCGCGCTGTTCCAGTCGATCGAGCGCGATCAGATGAAGCGCGG
>JARXKR010000194.1 GCA_030271565.1 Pseudomonadota bacterium | reverse complement strand
ACCGTGACGAAGGCCCCGCGCCCGATCACGTTCCGGCGTTCCTCAAGAACGACGACTGATCGTTCGTTCCTGAACAAGACAAACGAGGGGGCTGCTGCGGCGGCCCCCTTTTTTGTTCATGCAAGCGCGCGCTGATATTCATATTTCCGTTCGTGCTGAGGAGGGACTGAGCGGAGCGAAGGCCCGTCTCGAAGCACCGCCGCGCTGAGTGCTTCGAGACGCGTCTTCGTTTTACTCAGCCGCTCCTCAGCACGAACGGAGCTTGGGTAGTTGTTTCATGCTGCGATGGCCTGCTGGCTGTCCTGCTCTTCGGCGAGCAGAATGCGGTTGCGGCCTTCGAGCTTGGCTCGGTACAGCGCCGCATCGGCGGCCTGCAGCGCCGAGCGCGGGTCCTCGTAAGCGAAGACCTCAGCCACTCCGGCAGAAAAGGTCACCTGCCCGAACGGGGTGTCTGTGGCGCGGTTGACCAGCCGCCTTGCCGCAAGTTCACCGCGCACCTTGTCGAGCCGCTCGAGCGCTTGCTGCGGCGATTGGCCGCGCAAAAGCACCACGAATTCCTCGCCGCCGTGGCGCGCGACATGGCAGCGATCGTCCGAGACCTGTGCGAGCATTTCCGCGACCAGCCGCAGCACCCGGTCGCCGGCGTCGTGGCCGTGATCGTCGTTGACCCGTTTGAAGTGATCGATGTCGCAGAACACTACGCAAAGCTGCTCGCGCGCTTCCTGTGCTGCGCGGTATTCGTTATCGAACACCGCTTCGAACGCACGCCGGTTGGGCAGCCCGGTCAGGTGGTCTTCTTCGGAGCAGCGCCGGGCCTCGTCGAGCCGCCGTTTGAGCGCGCGGGTCTGGGCTGAGCTACGCAGCATCTGGCGCTCGACCTCATGCGTGCGGCGCAGCATCGCCTTGCCGATCTGGGCCATTTCGGAAATCACCGCGCTGGCCTTGGCGACCCGTTCGAGCTCGCCGAGCTGGCCTGACAGCGCACTATGGTATTCGCTTGCTGCGCCGTGCGCTTCGCGGGTCGATTTGCCGAATTCCTCGACGCTGGCTTCGAGCCGCTGCATCAGTTCGCGCAGTTCCGCCGCCTCGTCCGACAGGTCGCGGCGATCGAGGATATCGCTCAGCCACTCGAGCGTTATCTGGCGGCCCGACTTGATCCGCCGGTCGATGGCCAATGCCAGTTCCTCGTCGCTGCGGCTGAGGTATGTCCACGCCACCTTGAGCGAGCGCGGGGTGAGGTCGAGCGCGTGCGCATCGAGGAATTGCTCGATGGCTTGCAGTTGTTGCTGGCGAGGAGTTGCCTCCCATTCGGCGACATCGATTTCGGCGAGATCGCGCGGCTGCCCGCGCCCGCCAAACCCCAACCAGCGAAGCAGGCGCAACTTGCCAGAGCGTTGCTCGTCAGGAGCGGGTTCGAACGAGGAGCCAAGCATGTTCATGCCCCGCTGAACGGCGCAGAACAGCGCTTATTAACCCTGCTGCACGGCAGAACTTGCGATCCGCCGTGTCTGTCGGCGAGTTAGCGAACCCGCGGACCGCCGAACGGCAGCGGCGGGGGCGGGCGGCGGTGGCCGCGCGGCAGCTGCGCCTGATAGGCCCGGCCGCAATGCTCGACGCAATACGGGAACCCAGGGTTGACCTTGACCCCGCAGAAATGGAAGTCGGGCTCACCCGGATGGCCCATCGGCCAGCGGCAGATCCGGTCGTTGAGTTCGAGCAGGCCGGTCTTCTCGGTCATTTCCGGGCTGGGCTTGGCCGGCACCAGTCGGCGCGGCGGCGCAGGCGGGATCGGGGCTTGCTGGTCGCCGGGGCCCTGCCGGAGAAACCCGCCGGGGCCGACCGAGACGATCCGCGGCATCGGGGTCGAGGGTATCGGGGTGGCACCATCACCGGTCGGGGTGACCAGCGGCGCGGCGCGCGGCGGCTCCTTGCGCGCGACATGCGCGGGGCGGGGCGGGACATCGGCCTTGGGCGCGCGCGGGGTAACCGCTGCCGGCGCCGCTGCTTCCTTTTCGTTGGCCTTGACCGGGGAAGGGCGGGCCTTGAGCCCGAGCCGGTGCGCCTTGCCGATCACCGCGTTGCGGCTGACCCCGGTCAATTCCTCGGCAATCTGGCTGGCGGTCGAGCCGCCTTCCCACATCTTGGTCAGCGTTTCGATCCGCTCGTCGGTCCAGCTCATGCTTACATTCTCTTTCATGCCGCAGGCGTAGGCCCGCAAAATTACCATAGGACGGCACAGGGCCGCAAACTTGCTATCCGGACCGCGCGGCGATAGTCGCCAGAACATGGCCGATCAACCTATTCCCGCACCTGCAAAGACCGCGACGCTTGCCGCGCCGCAAGTTCCCGGTTTTCCCGAACGGGGTGTGCCCGTATTCGGCAGTTTTAACCGCCTCGGGCTGTGGACGCTCTATATGAAGGAGGTTCGCCGTTTTTTCAAGGTTCAGACGCAGACGATCTGGGCCCCGGCGATGACCACCTTGCTTTACCTGATGATTTTTACCGTGGCGATGGCGGGCCCAAGGAGCGGGGGGGGCGGACGCGAAGTTCTGGGCGTACCCTTCGCCAGCTTCATCGCGCCAGGGCTGATCGTGATGGGCATGGTCGGCAACGCCTTTGCCAACACCAGCTTCAATTTCCTCGCCGGCAAGATCCAGGGCACCATCGTCGATTACCTGATGCCGCCGCTGTCCAATGGCGAGCTGATCATCGGGCTGATCGGCGCAGCGGTTACCCGGGCAGTGCTGGTGGGCCTCGCGATCACGCTGGCGATGCTGTTGTGGCCGGGCGTTTCGCTCAGTGTGGCGCATCCGTGGGCGATCGTGTGGTTCGGGCTGACCGGCTCGACCTTGCTCGCCATAATCGGCCTGATCACCTCGCTGTGGGCCGAAAAGTTCGATCACGCCGCGATGGTCAGCAATTTCGTGATCACCCCGCTGACGATGCTGTCGGGTACGTTTTACGTGATCCACAACCTGTCGCCGGCGTTCCAGGCGGTCAGCCGGATGAACCCGTTCTTCTACATCATCTCGGGCTTCCGCTTCGGCTTCCTCGGCCAAAGCGACATCGGCGCAACCAACGCTGCGGTGTTCAATGGCGCACTCTATCTGGGCGTGCTGACCTTGGTGATGGGCTGGGTGCTTTACGCGCTGCTCAAGAGCGGGTGGAAGCTGAAGAGCTGAGGGACTCAAAGGGCTTTGACCAACCCTAGACTCCGTTCGTCCTGAGGAGCCATTGAGCTCTTGTCGAAATGGCGTCTCGAAGGACCGCACGCTGGGGGTGCTTCGAGACGGGTCTTCGACAAGCTCAGCCCCTCCTCAGCACGAACGGGGATTTTTTGATTTTTAGTGCGTCAGTGACGCCCGCAGCCGGTAGCGGCCCTTGGCGAAGTCTTCGAACAGTTCGGAAACCGAGGGATGGTCGACCGGGCCGGATTCGCCGTCTTCGAGCAGGTTCTGCTGGCTGACATAGGCGGTGTAGCTCGAGTCCCCGTTTTCGGCGAACAGGTGATAGAACGGCTGTTCGCGGGTCGGGCGGACTTCCTTGGGGATCGATTCGTACCATTCCTCGCTGTTGGCGAAGACCGGATCGATATCGAAGATCACCCCGCGGAAATCGAACATGCGGTGGCGCACCACCTCGCCGATACCGAACCGCGTGCGTACCGCGCGCGGCGCATCGATCTCCCGTCCGGCGGTGGCTGAATAGTATGTGGCGCGGTCCATGTGGCGCAATATAGGCGCTCTGCGCCCGCGAAACAACGCCGAGCCGTCATCGTCCCCGGAATTTGGCCAGAACCTGACCTCAGGGGGCTTGGCAACTGTGCCGCCATCGGCTAACCGCCCGGCTCTTCGACCCCCGGGCCTTTGCCCCGGGCTGAGCATATCTCGCGGAGAGGTGGCAGAGTGGTCGATCGCGCCGCACTCGAAATGCGGTTTACGGGTGACCGTAACGTGGGTTCGAATCCCACCCTCTCCGCCA
>JARXKR010000193.1 GCA_030271565.1 Pseudomonadota bacterium | reverse complement strand
GCAGCGGCCTTTTCGCGGGCGCGCTTTTCCGACGGCTTTTCGTAGTGACGGCGCAATTTCATCTCGCGATAGACGCCTTCGCGCTGCAGCTTTTTCTTAAGCGCACGCAGAGCCTGCTCAACGTTGTTGTCGCGGACGAGAATTTGCATAAATCGAACTACCTCAATGCAAAAAGACGAGAACCCCGCGGCAAGTCAGTGCGGGGGAGCACCTTTTAATCCTAAAACGTAAAACGCACCCGAATCCAACAGGAACGGGTCGAACCGGCGGGCGGCTAGCATCTAGCCAGCCCCTTGGCAACCCTGTGACGGCACGCATTGTTGCAAATATGCCGCGCAAAGGTGGGTTACCGCACATTCCCGCAAAAAAATCAGAGCGCGGAGAATCGAAATTCTCCGCGCCCCAATTCAAGTTCCCAGATCAGAATCTGAAGCTGATCTTCGCCCGGTAGCTCTGGTTGCGGATATCGTCGCGGAACACCGTGGTATCGGCCTCCAGCGCCATTTCCGCCCGGGCCCCAAGGCTGACCGCGATCCCGCCGCTAACCTCGCCCCAATCGTTGTCGGTCGGCGCCAGCGCGAACGGTGCATAGGCCGTGCCGCCGGTGAAGCGGGCCGAGAAGCCGGCCGGCTGATCGAGGAAGTCATGGACGTAGTTGGCTTCGAAGTATGGCCGGATGCGGCTACCCTGCTTGGCACTGACGCTCAGGCCGACCCGGCTCTCGAGCGCTTCGATGTTGCTGCGCTCGATCGTCAGCGCCATCGGCCCGCCGGTTTCCGTCGCCCCGCCGAACCCGACATCGCCATAACGCAGCGACACCCGCGGTACGATCGACAAGCCGCTCTTGTTGGCGACATCGACGCCCATGCCCAGCTCACCGCTGATCACCATGCCCTGATCCTTGAGCGCCAGCGTGTAAGGCGTGGTCAGCAAGGTCACCGTGCGCGACGAATCCGAGGTCTGATGTCCCAGCCCGAGCCGTGCATCGAACACCAGCCCCTTGCCGTTGCCGACCGAGGTGTAGAAGTTGAACTGAACGAGCCGGCTCCCGGCATGTTCAACGAACCCGCCAGTATCGCCCTTGACGTCGGAGTAGGACATGCCGACGCCGAGCGTGGCATGCTCACCGATCGCCTTTTCAACCCCGCCAGCGACGAACCAGCCGTTGAAAGTATCGCGTCCTCCGGAGGCTGCAGCCGGCATTGGCGCCGAACTGCCGTTGAGGTAACCTGCGGCGAGATAGGCGCTCATGTCATCGGGCAGGTTGCCGCCCGGGCGTTCGGATTCGGCAAAGCCCAGTCCGGCGTCGAGCGGCGAAGATGCGCGCATCTGGTTGCTTCGGTTGGCCAGATAAACCGGCTGGCCGATCAGCGCGAGATGGCCTGTCGCGCTGCCCGGATCGATCCCGTGGATCCGCTGGCGGAAGAATCGGTCCGAAGCATCGCTGCCAACGTTGCCGAGCGCGGTCCGCAGGGTTTCGGTGCGCGGTGCGGCGCTTTCGAAGAACGCCCGGATCGTCGCCTGGTTCTGCAGGTCGAGCGGGCCGAACAGCGCCGACAGAGCTCCATTTGCAGAAGACACCCGGCTGCCGTCCATCAGTGCGGCATACGAGACCTGTACCGCCGAATTGGGATCGACGACGCTGGCATAGGGCACCGCAGTGATCTGCACCGCCACTGCCGTCGGCGAATAGATCAGCGTCGGCCGCAGGATCGCGCTGAGCGCGGCGCTGCCACCGAAGGTGCCGGTCACCGCGTTCTGCGCGGTGAGGAAGGTGTAGATATCCCCGGCGCGCGGCATGGTCCCGCTGATCACGTTGAACAGCACCGCGCCGCCGACGTTGGCAATGCCGCTGCCCGCAGCCCCGGTTTGCACCACGACCTTGTCGTTGGTCCCGGCCGCGCCGATGTCGATCAGCAGCGTCGAACCCGAGGCAAAGATGGTGTTGCCTTTGAAGGTCAGGGTGCCGACGCTGCCCGCCGTACCCAGCGCACCCGGTGAGATCGTCCCGGCCGCGCTGGTGAAGAACGGGGTGGTGATAAGCCCGGTGCCGTTGAGCCCGCCCGCGAGCATGAAGTAGTCGCCCGGCGAAGTCAGCGTGCCGTTGACCGACATCGTCCCGGTCATCTGGGTGATACTGATCAGGCTGGTCAGCGATCCGGTCGTGCCGATATTGAGCGCGGCCCCGGCGTTGGCCATGGTGAAGCGGTCGATCACCACCGTGCTACCCAGCGTGGTGGTTCCCGCCGCAGCGAGGGTCACGTCGAAATAGCGCGGGTTGACGCGGGCAACACGGTCACCGTCGAAGTTGTTGGGGACGAAATTGGTTGCCCCCGGCAGGCCGCTCGCCAAGGTCGGCGCAGGCAGAACCAGTGCGCTGGCCTGTGCTTCAAGCGTACCGCCGGTCGGACGGCTGGCGCTGGCCACACCGGTTTGAACCGAGGCTTCGGCAACAGCTTCGGTCAGCTCGCCGGTCTGAGCTTGTCCGGCGTCATTCGCAGCCGTGCCGATCGGCTTGGCGACAACGGTCTCGGTGCCGCTGGCGACGTCAAGGCAATCGCTTACCCCGCCGCTTTCGAAGCAGGCCTGGCCGAAGCCGGGTTGATCGGTGTTGCCTGCGCCCGGCGAGGTCGGGATGCCGTTGATCAGCTGGCCGTTGACGATGATCTGGTAATTGGGATCGAGATTGGTCACCCAGTGCGCCGGATCGGTCCAGTCACCATTGCCGGCGATCGAGCCGACGTAGTGATAGGGATTGTTCGCCGCGATCCAGTCCCAATAAAGGTAAAGCGGCTGGTAGAATGAGGCAGTGCCATAGCCATTGGCCGGCTGACCGTTGAAGAAGCGGGTGTAACCGCCCGACAGCACGCCGAGCACCACCGATTTGGCAAACTGCCGGTCAAGGATCAGCGGCCCGCCCGAATCGCCGCCTGCCGTTGTGCCCTCGTTGGGTAGGGCATTGTCACGCCAAGCGTTGAAATCGAACGGGGAGGCAGCGGCGGTGCCACGGCGCGGGTCGTCGAAATCGATCCAATAAAGGTTCTGCGGATTGGTTGCGTCCGAGGTGCCGCCCGCGCCAAACAGGAATTGTTCGAAATCGCCTAGCGAGGCCAGGGCACCCAACGTGTTCTCGGCGATGCGGCGGCGGAAATCGATTCCGCCCGACCCTGAGGTCCCCGTACCATTTGCACCGTAACCGTCGATGGTGACGTGATAACCAGTCCCGTTGGCGGTGATCGGAACCGCAGGAAGCTGCGAGAATAACAGCGCCCAGGTCGGAACGTTGGCCGCCGGGGTATCCAATGTGGCGGTCGCGATGTCGGCGTAGAGGAAGCTGCGCGCGTTGGGTTCGGTCGATTGCGGATTGTAACTAACGTACCTGGAATTGTAAAAAGCCTGCGCGACGTTGGTCTGGTTCACGCCCGGACCGGTACTGGCACCATTGAACCAGTTGAGCAGCTCATCAGGCTGTCCTGCAGCATTGGCCCGCGTGTTTGTTTCGAACCCGAACGCGATGGGGGTACCACCAGTGTTGGCACCATATGCTCCGGCAGCGCGACTATTTACGCAGTGCGCGGCGAAAATCACCGTGCGTGGGTTAATCAGGGTCGCGGTGCACAGGCCCACCGAACCGCCGCCGTTGTTGACTACCATCTGCCCAACGCCGGTGACATTGGCGGGATCGCGCGCCGTGGTCGGCGTGCCAGGATTTGCTATGAGAATCTCCGGAACCGACGCAATCGCGGGCAAGCCAAACTGCGGATCGGGCGCGGTCGGGACGATCGTGGAAACGTATTGGGGATCGGGCGCGATTGCATCGATTTTGACCGTCGACTGCGGATCGAGCTGCGGCTGGAACAGATCGCCGGCGCTGCGCGCGATTGCCGCAGCATCGGGTGCCGCGGAACTCTCAGCCATTGCCGGCGCAGCGGTGAGCGAGATTGCGATTGCAGAAATGCTCGCGGCGCGGCCAAACAGGCCGCGCTTGGACGAAATCGATGTCATTATCCCATACCCC
>JARXKR010000016.1 GCA_030271565.1 Pseudomonadota bacterium | reverse complement strand
TACGCAAAATGGAGAGGAGCAAGAAAAATTAGTCTGCCAGCAGCAGCACCGGGGTCTCGATCAGGCGCTTCACGGCCTGGACAAAGCTCGCCGCATCCCAGCCGTCGACCACGCGGTGATCGCAGCTGATCGAAATGTTCATCAGCTTGCGCTTGGCAATCCGCTCGCCGCCCATCCCGTCGGGGACGAACATCGGCCGCTCGATGATCCGGTTGGGCCCGATAATCGCCACTTCGGGACGATTGATAACTGGCGTCGTCGCCACCCCGCCAAGCGGCCCGAGCGAAGTGACCGTCAAGGTCGAGCCCGACAGTTCCTCACTCTTGGCCGAGCCTGAGCGGGCGGCCTCGGCCAGCCGGACGATCTCGGCGGCGAGTTGCCACAGGTTCTTGTCCTGCGCATCGCGGATCACCGGGACCATCAGCCCGGCATCGGTTTGCGCCGCGATCCCCAGATGGACCGTGCCAAACCGCTGGACCACCCCGGCCTCATCGTCATAGCGCGCGTTGAGCATCGGGAATTGCGGCAAGGTTCGGCAGATCGCGCTGATCAGCAGTGGCAGCATGGTCAGCTTGGGCTTGCCGCCGCGCGCCGAATTGAGCTGCGCGCGCAGTTCCTCCAGCGCGGTGACATCGCATTCCTCGACATAGGAGAAGTGCGGGATGTTGCGCTTCGACGCGGCCATGTTCTCGGCGATCCGTCGGCGCAGACCGATGACCTTGATCGTCTCGTCCTTGGCGCGGATGCCCGCAGCGCGGTACCCCAAACCGGCGCTGTAGGCGAGGAATGCGTCGAGATCGGCGTGGCGCAGTCGGCCATCTTCGGCGGGTTTGACTTGCGCGAGATCGACGCCAAGATCTTTGGCTCGCGCGCGGACGGCGGGGCTGGCGAGGACTTTCCCACGGCCCTCCCCCATTTCCGTCTTCCCTGAGCTTGTCGAAGGGCTGCCCTTCTTCTCAACGTTTGAAGCAAAGGACAGTGCTTCGACAGGCTCAGCATGAGCGGAATTGGGTGTCGGTTCGAGTTTGGCCTCCGCCGCAATCACCTTCGCCACATCCCCCGCATCGGGCGTTTCAGCATCAATCCGCTCGGCTACCGCCGGGCTGGCGTGCGCGTCTTGCTCAATCTCGCCCTCAACCTCGATCACCACCAGCGGCGAGCCGATCGCGATCATGTCGCCCTCAGCGCCAGCGACTTCGAGCACCACGCCGGTGACCGGACTTTCCATCTCGACGGTGGCCTTGTCGGTCATCACGTCGGCCACGCGGCCGTCTTCCTCGATCCGGTCGCCAACCTTGACGTGCCAAGCGACGATTTCGGCCTCGGCGATGCCTTCGCCGATGTCCGGGAGGCGGAAAATGAACTTGCCCATAGTCAGACTTTCAACAAACGGTCGACCGCTTCGCCGATGCGGACGGGACCGGGGAAATAGGCCCATTCGAGGCTGTGCGGATAGGGGGTGTCGAAGCCGGTCACCCGCTCGATCGGGGCTTCGAGGTGGTAGAAGCAGCGTTCCTGCACCAGCGCGGATAGCTCGGCACCATAACCGCAGGTCCGGGTCGCTTCGTGGATGATCAGAACTTTGCCGGTTTTTTCCACCGACTTTTCCACCGTCTCGATGTCGATCGGAACCAGCGTGCGCAGGTCGATGATCTCTGCATCGATGCCCTTGTCGGCGAGCACCGCCTCGGCAACGTGAATCATCGTGCCATAGGCGAGCACGGTCATCGCCTCACCCTCGCGCACGATCCGCGCCTTGCCCAAGGGAATCGAATAGTAACCCTCGGGTACCGCACTGTCGGGATGCCGTGCCCAAGGTTCGACCGGCTTGTCATAGTTACCGCTGAACGGGCCGTTGTAGATCCGTTTGGGCTCGAAGAAGATCACCGGATCGTTGTCTTCGATCGCCGCAATCAGCAGCCCCTTGGCGTCGTATGGCGTGGCGGGAATGACGGTCTTGATCCCGGCGACATGGGTGAACAGTGCCTCGGGGCTCTGGCTGTGAGTCTGCCCACCGAAGATGCCCCCACCAAAGGGGGAGCGCACGGTGATCGGTGCGGTATATTCCCCCGCTGAACGGTAGCGCAGCCGCGCGGCTTCCGAGATCAGCTGGTCGAGCCCCGGATAGATGTAATCGGCAAACTGGATTTCGGGGACCGGGCGCAAGCCATAGGCACCCATCCCCACCGCCGCACCGATGATCCCGCATTCGTTTATCGGGGTATCGAACACGCGATTAGAGCCGAACTTCTTTTGCAGCCCGGCGGTGGCGCGGAACACGCCGCCGAAATAGCCGACGTCCTCGCCGAACACGACGACGTTGGAATCGCGTTCCATCATCACCGACAGCGCGTCATTGATCGCCTCGATCATGTTGAGTCGGCGGGTCATGCGGGCGCAACACGAGACAGGCCAAACCTCTCCCCTTGCGGGAGAGGATAGAGCAGCTTGCTGCACGAGCAGCTAGCGAAGCTTGGAGAGGGGGGCGGCGCAGCGCTAGGCCAGCCCCCCTCTCCAGCTGCGACTAGGCTGCACGGCAGCCAAGTCTTCGTATCCTCTCCCGCGAGGGGAGAGGACGGCGCCCCCATGTAATTCGAAACCGTCATGATTCCTTCCATTCGGGCCATTTGGTCCGGCGTTCGCGGATCGCCTGGTCGGCCTGCTCCTCCAGATGCCACGGGAGTTCCTCGAACACGTCTTCGAACATGGTGTGGAACGGGTGGTGCATCCCGTGGCCAAGCACGCCGTTCTTTTCGGCTTCCTTGGTCGCCGCCTTGACCTGCTCGATCAGTTCGAGGTCCATCGCCGCATGCTGTTCTTCAGACCATTCGCCCAGTGCAATCAGGTGGCGCTTCAACCGCATGATCGGATCGCCCAGCGGCCACTCTTCACGCTCGTGCGCCGAGCGGTACTGCCCGGGATCGTCCGAAGTCGAATGCCCCTCGGCGCGGTAAGTGAAATGCTCGATCAAAGTCGGCCCGCCATTCGAACGCGCGCGGTTGGCGGCCCAGCGCATCGCGGCATAGACCGCCAGCGCATCGTTGCCGTCGACCCGCAGGCCGGCGATGCCGTAACCAATCGCCTTGGCGGCGAAGGTCGCACGCTCGGCCCCGGCAAAGCCCGAAAAGCTCGAGATCGCCCACTGGTTGTTGACGATGTTGAAAACCACCGGCGCATTGAACACCGTGGCGAAAGTGAAAGCGGCGTGGGCATCGCCCTCGGCGCTCGAGCCCTCACCGATCCAGCTCGCAGCGATCCGGGTATCGCCCTTGATCGCGCTGGCCATCGCCCAGCCAGCGGCCTGCGGATATTGCGTCGCGAGGTTGCCGCTGATCGTGAAAAACGAATGTTCGCGGCTGGAATACATGATCGGGAGCTGGCGGCCCTTGAGTTTGTCCGCGCGGTTCGAATAGATCTGGTTGATCATCTCGGTCAGCGGATAGCCGCGCGCGATCAAAATGCCCTGCTGGCGGTAGCTGGGGAAGACCATGTCATCGGCGGCCAGCGCGAACGCCGGGGCGACACTCGTGGCCTCCTCGCCGGTGCACTTCATGTAAAAGCTGGTCTTGCCTTGCCGCTGGCCGCGGTACATCCGGTCATCGAACGCGCGGGTCAGCGCCATTACACGCAGCATCCGCCGCAGCGTTTCGGGATCCAGCTTGGGATCCCATGCCCCGACTGCCTGGTGATCGTCATCGAGCACGCGGATCAGGCCGTCGCACAGCGAATGGGTTTCCTTCGCGGCGCAAGCCTCATCGGGACGCGCGAGCAGCCCCGCAGCAGGGATTTCGAGGTAAGTGTAATCGACTGGATCACCCGGCCGGAACGGCGGTTCGGGCACATGCAGTTCCAGCGGCGGCAGGTTGCCGCGCGCGCTGATTTCACTGGCAGGCCGGTCAGCCATTACGCGCTCTCCCGCTTCCGTGAATGTGGAAGCATTATTCTAACCGAGCGATATAATATTTCAAACTGGTTTCGTCGTCAATCGTGCCGATCACACTGCAATCGGCGCACTGAGCGGGGCTTGCGGAGCATAATCGCTGACGACAAAATCCTCGATCGCATAGTCGAACATGCTGGCCGGGTGCCGCCCGATCGTCATCACCGGCCGGCCTGAAGGCTCGCGCTCGAGTTGTGCTTCGACCAGTTCGGCATGGTTGAGATAGAGGTGCGTATCTCCGCCCATCCACACCAGTTCGCCCGGCTCAAGATCGCATTGCTGCGCGAGCATCCGGGTGAACAGCGCGGCGCTCCACAGGTTGAACGGCAAGCCCAGCGCGACATCGCAGCTGCGTTGGTAAAGCATGCAATTGAGCCGGTTTCCGGCGACGTGGAACTGATAAGTCTTGTGGCATGGCGGCAACGCCATCTGATCCAGTTCCGCCACATTCCAGCCCTCGACAATGTGGCGGCGGCTGCCGGGATTGGTGCGCAGGCTGTGCGCGACCTGTGCGACCTGATTGATGCCCTCGCCCGGTTTGAACAAGCCGTTCCCGGCGGGCTCGTAAGTCGGCCAATCGACCCATTGCTTGCCATAGACCGGGCCAAGATCGCCACACTCCGCTGCGAACGCGGCATCGGCCACGATCCGCGCCGAAAAATCCGCACGGCTGATCATGCCGCCGCTCGCCTTGCGGTATTGATCGAGCGGCCAATCGGTCCAGATTTCGACCCCCTGCGCACACAGCGCGCGGATATTGGTGTCGCCAGTCAGGAACCACAGGAACTCACGCGTCGCGGTTTTCCAGTAGACCCGCTTGGTGGTGATCAGCGGCATTGCCCCGCCCGAAAGATCGAAGCGAATCTGCGCGCCAAAGACAGAACGCGTGCCCACTCCGGTACGGTCGGCCCGTTCGTCGCCGTGCTCCCAGATGCGCCGCATCAGATCGAGATACTGCCATTCCCAATGCGGTTGGCGGGTAGAATCAAAAGGAATCGGAGCACTCGCCATGAAACCACGTTAGCGGCAGATTGCCCGCTTGCCACCCCGCACTTGGCCGCTTATAGGCGCGCTCCTGCCTCGCCCTTCCAGCGGATGGGTGAACGATCGGTCGGGGAATAGCTCAGCCTGGTAGAGCACTGTCTTCGGGAGGCAGGGGCCGGAGGTTCGAATCCTCTTTCCCCGACCAAATCGTTTTTGACCTAGAGCGCGACTTGCGTATGGCCCTGCAATTGGCGGCCGATTGCGCTACGCCGCGGCAGATCGAATTTTCCCAATATCGCGTGGACGTGGTTCTTCACTGTCGCCGGACTGATCGTAAGTTCGCGTGCGATCTGCTTGTTCGACAGGCCAGTCGCGACCAGCCGGGCGATCTCGCCTTCGCGCGAGGTCAGCCGGTCGTTGGCGCGCAGCTCACCCTCGCGTGAGATCGCGGCGAAGCGGTCGAGCAGCCCTGCGGTGAGATCGGGCGGACAGGCGCTGAGCCCACGCGCGGCGAGCAGCGCGGCTTGGCAGACCTGCTCGACCGAGCCTTCTTCGCCGACAAACGCCCGCACCCCGGCTTCGGCGCAGGCCAGGGCATCGTCGATTCCGCTCACCCCGAAGGCGACGATCCCCACACCGGGCTGCGCGGCCTGCAATTGCCGCGCCTGATTGAAGGCACGGCGCCGCGAGGTATCGAGCACGACGACGTCGAACTGGTTCGCGCCAAGCGCGGCCATCGCATCGGCGATCGGCATGGCGGCAACAGCAGCGAACTCCCCGGTCACGACCATCGCCGCGCGCATGCCTTCACGGAACAGCGCCACATCGCCCACAATCAGCAGCCGCGGCATGGCATCCCCCTGTCGAAAGCAGCATGTCCGCACCCCCAAGACCGGCTCGTCAAGCCATGGCGGCGGTCTAGGCCATTCGGGGCAGCACGAAGCGGCGGATTGCTGCGGCGACGCCGGCCGCTTCGTTGCTGGTCGTCACCTGATCGGCTTCGGACTGCACTGTTGCGTTCGACTGACCCATCGCAATGCTCAGCCCTGCGCGGCGGAACATCGCAACGTCATTGGCCTGGTCGCCGATCACCGCCACCTGGGTGAGCGGCACGCCGTACATCTCGGCCAGCCTGGTCACCCCATCGCCTTTGTTGGCGGCGAGCGCGGTGCAATCGAGGTAGTAATCCTGCGAGCGAACCAGTGTCGCCGCATCGCCCACCAGTTCGCGCGCGCGCAGTTCCAGCGCAGTCATCTGGGCCGGGTTATCGCACACTGCGACCACTTTGTCGGCGTCGCCGAGGAACGGTGCGAAGTCGGTCACCGCTTCTGGCTGAAGGCCGGACGACAGCACCTCGCGCGGGGTGTGGGGGTTGGCGAGATCACTGGTCAGCCAGCGGTCAGTAGCGAAGAACCACACTGTCACACTTGCGCTGGCGTAAAGCTCGACGAGCTGCTGCGCCAGCGCGGGCGGAACCTGCGCCGAGCAGGTCTCGCCGCCCGCTGCGGTGAAGATCGTGCCGCCGTTATACGCGCCGAACGGCCCTTCCAGCCCAAGCTCGGCGGCGATCGGCAGGATGCCCGCTGCCGGCCGCGCCGAGATCAGCGAGACCATCAGCCCGCGCTTCACCGCCGAACGGATCGCCAGCACGTTTTCCTCAGGCAAGCCCTTGTCATGGCGGACCAGGGTGCCATCGATATCGCACACCAGCAGCCGGATCGGTGCCGGAATCTGCGCATTGTCCATCAGCATTCCACCACGTTGACCGCCAGCCCGCCGAGCGAGGTTTCTTTGTAGCGCTCGTTCATGTCGAGCCCGGTCTTGCGCATCGTCTCGATCACCTGATCAAGGCTGACCCGGTGGGTGCCATCACCGAGCAAGGCCAGCCGCGCCGCTTCGACCGCCTTGATCGAGCCGACCGCGTTGCGCTCGATGCACGGCACCTGGACCAGCCCGCCGACCGGATCGCAGGTCAGGCCAAGGTTGTGCTCCATCCCGATTTCCGCCGCATTTTCGACTTGTTCCGGCGTCCCGCCCAGCGCTGCGGCAAGCCCGGCGGCAGCCATCGAACAGGCCACGCCGACTTCCCCCTGGCAGCCGACTTCAGCGCCGGAAATCGAGGCATTTTCCTTGAACAGCGAGCCGATTGCAGCGGCAGTTAGCAGGAAGTCTTCGGCCCCCGCCGTGCAGGCCCCCGGCGCAAACCGCTCGTAGTAACGCAGTACCGCCGGAACGATTCCCGCTGCACCGTTGGTCGGTGCGGTGACCACCCGGCCGCCCGCCGCATTCTCCTCGTTCACCGCCAAGGCCCACAGGTTGATCCAGTCGATCACCGAGAGCGGATCGGCCAACGCGCGCTCCTGCCGGTCACGGAGGGTGGCGAGTATCCCCGGCGCGCGGCGCTTCACCGCTAGCCCGCCGGGAAGCTCGCCGCCTTGCGTCATGCCGCGTTCGATACAGGCATTCATCGCAGCGCGGATTGCGCTGAGCCGAGCCGAAATCTCCTCGGGCGTGTGGAGCGATTCCTCGTTGCGGCGCATTCCTTGCGCGATGCTCAATCCGGTCTCGGCGCAGCGTTCGAGCAGTTCGTCGCCCGAAGAAAACGCGAACGGCGCGTCCCACACGCCTTCGCCCGGATCGTTGCGGGGAAGCGCGCCATCGACCACCACCGCGCCGCCGCCGATCGAATAGGCAGTGCGTTCGGCGATCTGGCTGCCGTCAGCCTGAAAGACAGCGAAATGCATGCCATTGCTGTGGCCGGGCAAGCGTTCGCGCTGGAGGAACAGCAAGTCGCGCGTCTCGTCGAACGAAACCTCGTGCGTCCCACCCAGTGCCAAGCGTCCGCTCTGGCGAATTGCCGCTACCGCCACATCGGCGGCATCGGGGCAGATGGTCGCAGGCCGATCACCCGACAGACCGAGCATCAGGGCGCGGTCGGTCGCGTGGCCCTTCCCGGTCAGAGCGAGCGAACCGTAAAGCCGGACCTCGACCCGCGCAACTGCACCAAGTTCATCCCCGAGCGCGGCGACGAAATCCGCCGCCGCGGTCATCGGTCCCATGGTGTGCGACGACGATGGGCCGACGCCGATCTTGAACAGTTCAAAGGTGCTTGCAACCATCGGGAGGAATTGCCCGACAACTTCGGCGCCCGCAAGTGAATGCCGTCACCGTGGCCGCCAAACCACCCGCGCGGCCAGTACGGGGTTGAAATTTAAGCCTATCCGGAACCAATCGCAATGCCTCTCGTTGGTCAATATCGCCCCAATTACCGAGACTGGAACGCAGCATGGCCACCGAAACTTTCACCGACGCAATCGCGCTACTCAAGGCCGATCATCGCAAGGTTGAAACACTGTTTGAAAAATTCGAGAGCGCGAGCGACGGATCCAAGCAGGCGATAGCCGAAAAGATCTGCAACGAACTCAAGATCCACACCATGCTCGAGGAAGAGATCTTCTACCCCGCGCTCGAAGGCAAAATCGAGGAAGGAACGCTCAGCGAAGCCTATGTCGAGCACGACGGCGCCAAGGTCCTGGTCAACGATATCATGGCCGGCGGACCGGATGACCAGTTCTACGACTCGAAGGTCAAGGTGCTTTCCGAAGAGATCGAACACCACGTTAAGGAAGAGGAAGCGCAGGTCGAGGGGATGTTCGCACAGGCCCGCGAAACCGATGTCGATCTGGTCGCGCTGCGCGACGCCATGCTCGCCCGCAAGGAAGAGCTGATGGCCCAGATCGAAAATGGCGGTGAGCTACCGCCCGCACAGATGGCGACGATGCCGGCCCTCAACTGACCGGATTACGCCACCCAAACTCCGCCGCGAGCGGAGCCAGAACCGCCGCAGTTTCCCCGCTAGATTGAGCCGACCGGGGCTGTGGCGGTTCGTCTTGGAGGATGCCTCTCATCCGCCTCGCAAAAGCTGGACGCCCCAGTCGCGCTCGAACAGGTAGAGCAGCAGCCGCGCCGCCTCGCCGCGTTCGCCTTTGAGCCCGCCGTCGCGCTCGATCAGCAGCCGGGCATCGTCGTGTGCGATCGGCAGCAGGCGCTGGATTTGCTCGAGGCTGGCGACGCGGAACGGGGTATCGCCCGATTGGCGCGTGCCGAGCAGCTCACCCCCGCCGCGTAGCCGCAAGTCCTCCTCCGCCAGCCGGAACCCGTCCTGCGTCTCGCGCATCAGGGCCAGCCGCTCGCGTGCCGTTTCGCTCAGTGTGGCACCCCGCAGCAGCAAGCACGTGCTCTGTCCCATCCCGCGCCCGACCCGGCCGCGCAATTGGTGCAACTGCGCCAGGCCGAACCGTTCTGCCTGCTCGATCACCATCAAGGTGGAGGCGGGCACATCGACCCCGACCTCGATCACGGTCGTGGCGACCAGCAGGCTCGCATCTCCGCGCACGAAACGCTCCATCGCCGCGTCCTTGGCCTCGGGGCGAAGTTGGCCGTGGACCAGCACGACCGTGTCGCCGAACCGCACCTTCAATTCGGCGTAGCGAGCCTCGGCGGCGGCGATGTCTTCGGTTTCAAGCTCACGGACCATCGGGCAGACCCAATAGGCCTGCTGCCCGCTCGCGAGATGCCGGTCGAGCGCGCCGATCACGTCGCCGATCCGCTCGAGCGCAACCACGCGGGTGTCGATCGGTTGGCGCCCCGGCGGCATCTCGTCGATCCGGCTGACGTCCATCTCGCCGTATTGCGCCAGGGTCAGCGTGCGCGGGATCGGGGTCGCGGTCATCGCCACGCAATGCGGGGTGCGCTTGCCTTTCTGTGTGAGCATCAGGCGCTGGCTGACCCCGAACCGGTGCTGCTCGTCGATCACCACCAGCGCAAGATTTTTGTAGGCCACCGCGTCCTGAAAGATCGCGTGGGTGCCAATCGCGATGTGGATCGAACCACCCAGCAGCCCCATCAGGATCGCCTCACGCGCGCGGCCCTTGTCGCGCCCGGTCAGCAGCGCGACCGTCACTCCGGTCGGGGCGAGCATCCGGCTGATCGTTTCGTAGTGCTGTCGCGCGAGGATTTCGGTGGGAGCGAGCAGCGCCGCCTGTGCCCCCGCCTCGACCGCGATCAACATTGCCTCCACCGCCACCGCCGTCTTGCCAGATCCGACATCGCCTTGCAGCAGCCGCAGCATCGGGGCGGACTGGGCGAGATCACCTTCGATTTCGGCAATCGAGCGGATCTGCGGTCCGGTTAGTTCAAACGGCAGCTGCAGCTTGGCGCGCAGCCGACCGTCGCCCAGCAGCGGCGTGCCGACATGCGCGCGGTTGGCGTTCTTGACCAGCAGCAGCGCGAGGCTGTTGGCGAGCAGTTCGTCGTATGCCAGCCGGTCGCGCGCCGCCACGTGCTCGCCCTTATGTGCGAGCACCAAGGCGTCGCGCCACTGCGGCCAGTGCATCTTGTCTGCCAGCGCCGGTTCGATCCATTCGGGCAGTTCGGGCACAGTCTCGAGCGCCTGCTGGATCAGCGCGGCGGTGCGGCCCTGAGTCAGGCCCTCAGACAGCGGATAGACCGGCTCGGTCAGCTGGCCCGACAGCGCGGCGCTGTCAGGTGAGACATGGTCAGGATGGACGATCTGGAGCATCTGCCCGTACTGATCGAGCCGTCCGGCGACCCAGCGCTGCTCGCCCAATGGCAGCTGTTTCTTGCCCCAGCTCGAATTGCGCCCAAAATAGGTGACCGCGCAGATATTGCCGACCGCATCGCTCGCCAGCACCCGCAGCGGGCCGCGTCCGGGCGAGGCACGGTACTCGACCGGGGTCAGTGCGATCACAATGTTGTCGCCCACGCTGGCTTCGTCGAGATCGGCCACCGCGCGGCGCTCGACGAAGCGGTCGGGGAGGTGATAGGCGAAGTCCTTAACCCGCGTGAGCCCGAGGCGTTCGAGCGGGCGCGCCAATGTGCTGCCGACGCCCTTGAGGTGGTCGGCCGGGACAAACAGGGGGTTGAGCCGCTCGGGACGCATCGCCTTGGCGTGATAGGGCCTAGCGCCCGGCTTGCACAGCCTCCCAGGCTGAACGTACCGCATCAATCGTGATCGCTGCGTCTTGTTCGGTTGTCGCAATCGAGCAGACCGAAACGCGCATCACCCAAAGTCCGCGCCATTGTGCCGAACCCATGTAGGCCTGCGCGTCACGCTGGATCTGCTCGACTGTCGCGAGAGTATTGCGGTCGCCTTTCGCTTCGTCGCCCTGTGCGCCGAAACGCACCATGAACTGGTTGAGTTCGGGCTGGTTAAGCACCGTGACTCCAGGAATTGCCGCCATGCCGGCCGCCAGGATTCCAGCTATCCGCACGTCTTCATCGACCATCTGGGCGATCCCGCTGCGACCCAATCGCCGCATCATCGCCCAGGCCGCAAAGCCCCGCGCCCGGCGCGACAGTTCCGGCACATAGGCTCCGGGATGACGATGGTTCGCATTGTCGCGGGTCAGATAGCTCGCCTGCATGTCCATTGCCCGGCGATGGGCTTCTTCGTTCCGGACAATGGCGAATCCGCTGTCGTAAGGAGTCTGGAGCCACTTGTGTCCGTCGATCGCCATCGAATCTGCTTGTTCGACCCCATCGAGCAGGTGACGATGCTTGTCGCTGGCACGGGCCCACAAACCAAAGGCGCCATCGACATGAATCCATCCCTGAGCGGCATGAACCATCGGCACGATCTCGGCGAAAGGATCGCTCACGCCGGTGTTGATCTGCCCGGCCTGCCCGATCACGATGGCCGGATCGCTGCTCGCCCTAAGCGCACGCTCAAGATCGCCAGGCTGCATTCGCCCGAGACTGTCGGTAGCAATAGTAGTGACGCGCTTTTCGCCGAGCCCAAGGTAGCGCAGCCCCGAATACACGGTGTTGTGCGCATCGGCACCAAGCAGCACGCGCAACGGTGGCGCGCCATAGAGTCCGTCTGCCTCGACATCCCAGCCCTGGCGGCGCAGTAGCTCGCCGCGCGCTGCAGCGAGACCAACAAAGTTGGCGATAGTCGCCCCGCTGACTAGTCCGACTGAGTTTTCCGGAGGCAGGTCAAGTAGTTCGAGCAGCCAACGCGCCGCCACCGCCTCTACTGCTGCACCCGCCGGCGACATCGGAATTCCCGCGCAGTTCTGGCCCCAGGCCGACGTCAGCCAATCCGCCGCAACTCCTGCAACATGCGAATGCCCGTTGACCCAGGCATAGAAGCGTGGCGCCACGATCCCGCGCAGGCCATCGCGCGCGCCAGCGTCCAGTTCTTCGATCACCGCCACCGCATCTTTACCGTGCGCGGGTACCGGGCCGTCGAACCGCGCGTGAATTTCGGCGTAACTGGCGGTTGGATGGCGCGGCGCTGCAGCGACTTCACGGCGGTATTGCTCGGCCAGCTGGGCTGCCAACGCCAGCGCCGCATATTCCTGTTCGTCCGAGCGCACCCGCGATCCCCTTGTTCTGGCCACACCCCGAGGCCCCGCACAAGCGCATCCATAGCGAGCGTGCTGCCAACCGCTAAACCCAATTTGCGGTGTCAAACTAATGCGCGGACTAACACGCCGGTTTGTCAGCGCGAGTGGAGTGCGGCGGCAATTGCGTCCGATCTGTATCAGCCCTGCTTAGACGTGCTCGCCAGCCATCGCCGGATAGGTGTAGCCCGGCTCGCCCGCGCACGCTGCATCGAATTGGAGCGCAGCGAACTGCCAGTTGACCAGCCCGTCAAACCAGCTCTTGAGGAAGCCCTCGCGGTCATTCTGGTGATCGAGGTAGTAGGCGTGCTCCCACAGATCGCAGACCAGCAGCGGCATGTCGGAATGGCCGATCAGCAGGTCATCGGCGTCGTGGGTGCTGAGTACCTTGAGGCTGTCACCCGAAGCGGCGAGCCAGACCCAGCCCGAGCCGAAGTGGCCGACACCTTCCTCGACAAACTTGACCTTGAGTGAAGCGAGATCACCGAAGCCGGTTTCGATCGCCTTGGCCAGATCGCCGCCGGGCTTGACCGAATCGCCGGTCATCGATTGCCAGAAGAACCCGTGATTCCACACCTGCGCGGCCTGGTTATAGAGCTTCGTGTCACCCTTGGCCTTCGCCTCACGCACCAGCTCTTCGACCGATAGGTCGTCGAGCCCGGCCTTGGCGGCAAGCTCGTTGGCCTTCTTGACGTAAGTCGCGTGGTGCTTGTCGTGGTGGAACCTCATCGTCTCGGCCGAGATCACCGGCTCAAGCGCAGCATAGTCGTACGGCAGTTTGCAAAGCTCGATCATCGAAGTTCTCCGGGAATGTCAGCACCGTAAGGCTAACGCGCGGAGCGATCGGATCGTTCCTGCCGGTGGTCGCTGCCAACCCCCGGACTGCCGGGTTTGATCCATGCCAAAGACAGGCAAACGGATTGCGATCACGGCTGGGAAATCGACGCGCGTACTTTCTGGGCATCTCATGCGTTGTGCCCATGACAAGCCCACGCACGCAGGAGAATATCATGCTGTTACCCCACGCCACCTTGATCGCAGTAATCGATGGCAGTGAGTTCGAACTTTACCGCAACACCGGAACCGAAGCCGAGCCCGAGCTTACCCCGGAAGAGAGCCCCAAGCTCGATGGCAGCAACCATTCGGGCGGTAGTCATCGTTCGAGTTCGGGCAATCCCGGCGGTCATCAGAACGACGAGGACGGCCACGCCATTGCTGCCGCCGAGTGGCTCAACCAGCAGGTGCTCGGCCACAAAGTCAGCGATCTGGTGGTATTCGCCGCGCCGCGTACGCTGGGCGAGATCCGCAAGCACTATCACAAGCTGACCGAGCAGGCCCTGCTGGGCGAGATCAACAAATCGATGGCTGGACGCCCGCCCAGCGAATTGATCGCGGCGCTGCACGAACCCGCCTGACCGCTTGCCATCGGCTCCGCTGCAGCTTAGCGGCGGGGCCGATGGAACCCGCAAACCCCCTCGGCCGCCTGAAATTCCGTGCCTGGCACCGCGGCACGCGCGAGGCCGATTACATGATCGGGTGCTTCTTCGACGCGCATCATCATGGCTGGGATGCGGACAGCATGGCCTGGTTCGAGGCGCTGCTTGATGAAGACGACGTCGACATCATGGCTTGGGCGCTTGGCACCCAGCCGGTTCCCGAGCGCTATGCGGGCGCTTTGATGGATGCGTTCCGCAAGCTCGATTTTGTTGAAATCCCGCGCTGACAGCGCGCACATCACCCGCTAAGGCACGCTGATCATTCCCACCCCGCTGGCCGCAAAACGGCACGCGGGGCAATTGCTGTTGCGCCCCGCCATGTCAGACTTCGCCAAGATCCTGAGTGCCACCACGCCGCTGACGCTGGCTTCGCTGGCGCGCGGCGCGCAGCCTTTGGTGCTCGCCGATCTGGCGCGCGCGGCAAAAACCCGCGTGGTGTTCATCGCCCCGGATGAGGCCGCAATGCAGGGGATTGCCGACAGCGCGGCGTTCTTCGCGCCCGAGCTGGAGGTGCTGTCGTTCCCGGCGTGGGACTGCCTGCCCTACGACCGCGCCAGTCCGGCGCTATCGATCAGTGCGCGGCGGCTGGCAGCGCTGCACCGGTTGCAAAGCCCCACCGATGGCCCGCAACTCCTCGTCACAACGATCAACGCCGTGCTCCAGCGCGTGGTCACCCCGTTCCGCGTGCGCGAGAACGTCCGGTTGCTCAAACCCGGGATGGAGATCGGCCGCGAAAGCCTGATCGGGCTTCTCCAGCGCCAAGGCTACAGCCGCACCGACACCGTCGCCGATGCGGGCGAATATGCGGTGCGCGGCTCGATCTTCGATATCTATCCGTCCGGCCTTTCAGGTGGTTTGCGGCTCGATTTCTTCGGTGACGAGCTGGAAACGCTGCGGCTGTTCGATCCCAATACCCAGCGCTCCACCGGCACCGTCACCGAACACCTGCTCCTCCCTGCCAGCGAGGCGCTGCTCGACGAGGACAGCGTCAAACGTTTCCGCGGCAAGTACCGCGACCTGTTCGGCGCCAATGCCACTTCCGATCCGCTCTATCAGGCGGTTAGCGACGGGCGGCGGCTGGCGGGGATGGAGCACTGGCTGCCGCTGTTCGAAGACAAGCTGGTCACGCTGTTCGACCACCTCGGCGCGCGTGATCTGATGCTGATCGATAATGCCGCGCTGGGGTCGGCGGAAGAGCGGCTGGGTGACATCGCCGACTACTTCGCCAGCCGCACCGAGAGTTCGGGCAAGGCTGTGGGCAGTTACCGCCCGCTTGAGCCCGCCGCGCTGTACCTGACCCGCGCCGAACTCGACGCGCAATTGAAGGACCATCCGGTCCACCGCACCGATATATTCGCGCAGCCTGAGAGCGCCAGCGTGATCGACGCCGGGTTTGCCAGCGGGCGTGACTTCGCGCCCGAACGCGCGCGCGGCGATAACGTCTATGAAGCTGCAGCGCGCTACCTGACCGGACAGGCTGCGCAGGGCAAGAAGGTGCTGATCGCGGCCTATTCCGAAGGCAGCCGCGCGCGGATCAGCGCGATCCTTGGCGAAGCGGTGCGCCCTGCCGCGGTCATGGCGGCAAGCTGGCACGAAGCACTCGGCCTCGCCGCCAAGGGCGTGGTCGCGGCAATGGTGCTGCCGCTCGAAAACGGGTTCTCCAACGCCGAGATTGAGCTGGTTACCGAGCAGGATATCCTCGGCGACCGGCTGGTCCGGCGCAAGAAACGCCGCAAGGGCGCCGATGCCTTCCTCGCCGAACTGGCTGCGCTGACCCCGGGCGATCTGGTGGTCCATCTTGAGCACGGGATCGGGCGCTACGGCGGCTTGCAATCCATCCCGGTCGGCAAAAGCCCGCACGATTGCGTGATGCTCGAATATGCCGGCGGCGATAAGCTTTACGTCCCCGTCGAAAACATCGACGTGCTCAGCCGCTATGGCAGCGACAACGAATTTACCGCGCTCGACCGTTTGGGCGGCGAAGGCTGGCAAAGACGCAAGAGCCGGCTCAAAGAGCGCATCCGCGCGATTGCGCACGAACTGCTCAAGACCGCCGCGCTGCGCGCTCTGCGCGAGGCCCCGGTGCTGGTCCCCGAGCAGGCCAGCTACGACCAGTTTGTCGAACGCTTCCCGTGGCAGGAAACCGACGATCAGGACGCCGCGATCGACGATGTACTCGGTGACATGGCAGCGGGCCGCCCGATGGACCGGCTGGTCTGCGGCGATGTCGGATTCGGCAAGACCGAGGTTGCCTTGCGCGCCGCTTTCGTCGCGGCGATGGCCGGGCATCAGGTTGCGTTGGTTGCCCCGACCACGCTGCTGGCGCGCCAGCACTTTTCGGGCTTTGTAGAGCGCTTTGCCGGGTTTCCGCTCAAGATCGGACGGCTGTCGCGGCTGGTCGGGGAAAAGGAAGCCAAGGCCACCAAGGCGGGCCTCGCCGACGGCACGGTCGATATCGTGATCGGCACCCATGCGCTGCTCGCAAAGAGCTTGAGCTTCAAGCAGCTTGGGCTTGTAATTGTTGACGAAGAACAGCGCTTTGGGGTGACCCACAAAGAGACGCTCAAGGCGCTGCGGACCAACGTCCACATGCTCACCCTCACCGCCACCCCGATCCCCCGCACCTTGCAGATGGCAATGTCGGGTCTGCGCGAGCTGTCGACCATCCAGACCCCCCCGGTCGACCGGCTGGCGGTGCGCACCTACGTGATGGAATGGGACCAGATGGTCATGCGCGAGGCCCTGCTGCGCGAGCATCACCGCGGCGGGCAGAGCTTCATCGTGGTTCCGCGTATTGCCGATATGGAAGCAGTCGAAAAATGGCTGCGCGATACGGTCCCCGAGGTCCGCTTCGTCGCCGCCCACGGACAAATGTCACCGAGCGAGGTCGAGGAGCGGATGAGCTCGTTCTACGACAAGCGCTACGAAGTGCTGCTTTCGACGACCATTATCGAAAGCGGGCTCGACATCCCGAGCGCCAATACGATCATCATCCACCGCGCCGACCGCTTCGGCCTGGCACAGCTATACCAGCTGCGCGGCCGGGTTGGGCGTTCGAAGCTGCGCGCCTATGCCTACCTGACCACGCCCGCCGACACCCAGTTGTCCGAAGTGGCCGAAAAGCGCCTCAAGGTGCTCGGCGATCTCGACAGTCTGGGTGCCGGGTTCCAGCTCGCCAGCCACGATCTCGACATTCGCGGCGCGGGTAACCTGCTCGGCGATGAACAGTCAGGGCATATCCGCGAAGTCGGTTTCGAACTGTACCAGTCGATGCTCGAGGACGCGATTCTGGCGGCCAAGGCGGGCGAAATGGGGCTGGCGCGCGAGCGCAGCGCACTGTCACCGCAAATCACGCTCGATGCGCCGATCATGATCCCCGAGGACTACGTGCCCGATCTGGCGGTGCGGATGGCGCTTTACCGCCGCCTCAACGATGCCGAGGATTCAGCCGAGATCGAGAGCCTGTCGGCTGAGATGATCGACCGCTTCGGACCGCTGCCCGCGCCGACCAGCAACCTGATCAAGCTGATCGAAATCAAGCGCCAGGCCATCGCCGCCAACATCGCCAAGATCGATGTCGGCGAAAAGGGCACTCTGGTCAGCTTCCACGGCAACAGCTTCCCCGATCCCGCCGGGCTGATCGCCTATGCTGAGCGACTGGCGGGCACGATCAAGCTCCGTCCCGACAGCAAGATCGTGGTAACTCGCGCCTGGGGCAGCGCCGAGGCGCGGCTCAATGGGCTGATCCAGCTGACCAAAGGGCTTAGCACGATTGCGCGGAAGGCAGCGCGTTAGCCCCGCGCCAGTTCGCCAAACTCCGCCGCATTCATCGGCTGGGCGCGGAGGAATCCTTGGTAGCTCGCACAGCCCTCAGCGGCGACCAGCAGGCGCTGGGCCTCGGTTTCCACGCCCTCGGCAATCACCCTGAGGTCGAGTGCGCCCGCCATCGCGATAATCGCGCGCAGCACGGCAAGGTCACGGGCGTCGCCAGTGACCCCATCGATCATCGCGCGGTCGAGCTTCAGGTAATGCAGCGGCAGTAGCCTGAGATACCGGAAGTTGCAGAAACCCGCGCCAAAATCGTCGAGCGCGATGCGGACGCCCTGCGCGGCCAAAGCGGAAAGCGTCGCTGCGGCCTGCGCGGCATCGCCGAGCAGGACCTGTTCGGTCACTTCGAGCGTCAATCGCCACGGCGCGAAGCCGGTTTGCCCGATCAAGTCCGACAATCGCTCGGCATAGTCAGCGCTGGCGAGATCGCCCGCCGTCACGTTGAGCGATAACCGCAGATCCATCGGCCAGCGGGCCGCCTCACCTAGCGCCATCCGGGCGATGTGCTGCGACAGCTGCGGGACGTGATCGCAGCGGTCAGCCACGGCAAACAGCGCACCTGCGCCGACCCGGCCAAGTTGTGGATGGTTCCACCGCGCGAGCGCTTCTGCCCCGACCAACCGGTCGTCAGTGCAACCGAACTGCGGCTGGAAGACCACTTCGATCTCGCCAAGGTCGAGCGCGCGGAGCAAATCGCTTTCGAGCTGCGCCGCGCTGCGCCCACCCCGCGTCGTTTCGCCATCGGCCCAGAGCAAGCGGCGACCAGGCTGGCTGGTCGCGGCATCGAGCGACTGCCCGAGCCGGTCGAGCACCGATCCTGCGCTTTCGCCTTCCACCCCGCGCAGCAGCGCTCCGCGCGGGCTGAGCCGCAGGGTTCCCCAGGTGGTAGCGATCGGCCGCGCCAGTGCATCGAGCAATTGCCCGGCAGCGAGTTGCCAGCGCTCGCGGCTGCACGGCTCGGTCGCGAGCAGCAGGAACTGCCCCCCGCTCCCGCGCGCCGCCAGCCACAAACCGTCGAGCTCCTCGGCGGCGAAATGCCGCATGCGCTGCGCCACTTCGACCAGCGCAGCATCGCCCGCAGCCTTGCCGTATGCGAGGTTTACCGCATCGAAGCGCTTGAGCCCGACCAGCAGCGCATGGACCCGTGCGCCGCTTCCCAGCCATTCGTCCAGCCGTGCAGCTGCGGCATCTCGCCCGACCAATCCGGTCAGGGCATCGCTGCGCTGGTCAGCATCGCAAGTTGGTTCAGGCTTCATTGCCGGGCTGCTTAGCACCATCCCCCTACCAAAGTGTTGGCCATACGCCGCCAATTGCCAAGCAGGCCGCGCTTCCCCTATGACCGCTCCATGGCCAAACAGCACCTCCTTGCCCTGCTGGTTTCAGATACACCGCGCGCCGAAGAAGCGGCTGCGGTACTGCGTGCAGAACATGACTTCGTCTCCCTGACGGAGGCCGATGTCGCGGTGGTGCTGGGCGGCGACGGGCAGATGCTCCATGTGCTGCACCAGATGCTCGACGCGGACCAGGTCATCCCGGCTTACGGAATCAACCTTGGCACGGTGGGCTTCCTGATGAACCGCCACAAGAGCAGCCGCACGCTGGCCGAGCGGGTGGCCCGGGCCCGGCCGCTTGCAGTGACTCCGCTCGAAATGACCGCCACCACCCGCAGCGGCGAGCAGCATACCTTCGCGGCGATCAACGAAGTCTCGCTGCTGCGCGAGACCCGGCAGACCGCGCGGCTCGAAATCTCGGTCAACGCCAAAGTACGCATTGCCGAACTGTTCTGCGACGGTATTCTGGTCGCCACCCCGGCCGGGTCGACCGCCTATAACCTGTCGGCCAACGGCCCGATCCTGCCGCTGGGCTCGAACATGCTCGCGCTGACCCCGATCAGCCCGTTCCGCCCGCGGCGCTGGCGCGGCGCGATCATTCCCGATCACTACGAGATCGAATTTCGCGTGCTCGACCCCGAAAAACGCCCCGTCGCCGCGGTGGCCGATCAGCGCGAAGTGCGCGATATTCACACGGTCAAGGTCCGCGTCGCCCGCGCGCAGCAGCTCACTTTGCTGTTCGATCCGGGCAAAACACTGGAAGAGCGGATTTTTGCCGAACAGTTCCAATTTTGACGAAGGCCCGCTTGCCAAACGCTTTGGCGCTGGTATAGGCCCTCACCTGTCCGCAAGGACCGCTCCCCGATAGCTCAGCGGTAGAGTAGGTGACTGTTAATCACTTGGTCGTTGGTTCGAATCCAACTCGGGGAGCCAGTTTTTCCAAACGCTCCGAAAAATCTCAGAACCACTGCCGATAAAGCAGCTGGCCGCCAACCCAGATGGTCAATGCGGCGGTGAGCATGCGGATTACCCGCTCGGGCAGCCAACGTAGCGCCAAGAGGCTGCCGAGCTGCCCGCCCAGCACCACTGCGATCAATAGCGGCAAGGCATCGCCTAGCGCATCGCCGAAAGTATCGATGCCGTTCTTGGCGAGTTGGCCAACCAGACCGCTCAGCGAATTGATCAGGATGAACAGACTGGTGGTCGCCGCAATCGCGCGCGCGCCGGCCCAGCGAGTGTAATGGAGCAGCGGCGCGAGAAAGATGCCGCCACCGATTCCGACTAGGCCCGCCAGATAACCCAGCGGTGCAACCGCCAACGGCATCCATTTGGCGAGCGGCGTGGGCTTGGCCTCGCTATCGGCAGCGCGCGGGACGAACAGCGCTAGGCCGGCCGCGATCAGGCTCAATCCGAGCCACACCAGAAAGGTGGATTGCTTGATCGGGGTCAGCCCGCCAAGATAGGCGAGCGGCGCGGCGATCAGTGCAAGCAACAGCGCACGCTTCCACGGCACCACCCCGGCGCGGGCGAAACGGATTGTGCTGCCACTGACCACCAGCACGTTGCAGGCGAGGCTCACGATCGGCAGCAGCCGGTAATCGTAATGCGCCAGCGCCAGCAGCGCGTTATAAGTCGAACCGCCGCCGAACCCGACCGACGCATAGAGCAGCGCGGTGGCAAGGAAAGCGGGCGGCAGCCAGGTCATAATCTTCCTCCCCGGCACGGGGAGGGGGACCACCGCAGGTGGTGGAGGGGCACAGGTCCCATCTCACTCCTATGCGTGGTTACGCCGTGCGGCGCGTGCCCCTCCACCATGCTTTGCATGGTCACCTCCCCGTGTCGGGGAGAACTAGAATTTATCCCGCCGCGCCGTGGCAGTGCTTGTACTTCTCGCCCGAGCCGCATGGACATAGCGCATTCCGCGACAAGCCCATGTCCTTGTAGGGATCGCCCTCGCCCGGTGCGGCCAGCACTGCGGCACTGGCCCCGGCCCCCATCGCGCCCATCA
>JARXKR010000192.1 GCA_030271565.1 Pseudomonadota bacterium | reverse complement strand
TCGGCCTTCGCGCGGTCGGTGTACGCTTCCTTGCGCTGCTTCTTTTTGACCGCATCGCCAACCGGCGGGAATAGCCCGAAGTTGACGTTCATCGGTTGATAGGTCTCGGCCACCGCGTCGCCGGTGATGTGAGACAGCAGGGCACCAAGCGCAGTGGTCGGCGGCGGCGGGGTCCATGGCGTGCCCCCCAGCTCGGCTGCGCTCATCAGTCCGGCGAGCAGGCCGACTGCCGCGCTTTCGACGTAACCCTCACAACCCGTGATCTGCCCGGCGAAGCGGATGTGCGGGGCGCTTTTCAGCCGCAGCTGCCGGTCGAGCAGCATTGGCGAATTGAGGAAGGTGTTGCGGTGCAGCCCGCCAAGCCGCGCGAACTCGGCATTCTCCAGCCCCGGAATGGTGCGGAACAGCCGGACCTGCTCGGCATGTTTGAGCTTGGTCTGGAACCCGACCATGTTCCACAACGTGCCGAGTTTGTTGTCCTGGCGCAGCTGGACCACCGCGTGCGGCCAACGGCCGGTCGGATGTTCGGGCGTGGCCCAGTGCGGGTTGTCGAGCCCGACCGGCTTCATCGGCCCGAAGCGCAGGGTGTCGAGCCCGCGCGCGGCCATCACCTCGATCGGCATACAGCCTTCGAAATAGGGGGTGTTGGTTTCCCATTCGCGAAATTCGGTCTTCTCGCCGTCGAGCAGGCCCTGGTGGAACGCGGCGTATTGCTCGCGGGTCATCGGGCAGTTGATGTAGTCCTTGCCGTCGCCGCCCAGCGCAATCGAGCTCTCCGAATTCTTGTCCCACCGCGCCGCCATCCAGCAGATGTCCATGTTTATGGAGTCGCGATGGACGATCGGCGCGATCGCATCGAAAAAGGCGAGGCTTGCGGCGCCGGTTGCGGCGGCGATGCTGTCCGCCAGCGCGCCCGAAGTGAGTGGCCCGGTGGCGACGATGGTCAGCCCCGCATCGGGCAAAGCGTGGATCCGTTCGCGCACGACTGTCAAAGTCGGTTGCGCCGCCAGCGCCGCTTCGACCGCAGCGGAAAACACCTCGCGGTCAACCGCCAGCGCCGATCCAGCCGGAACCTGCGCCTGTGCGGCAGCCTGCATGATCAGCGAATCGAGCCCGCGCATTTCGTGGTGGAGCAGCCCGACGGCATTCTTCTCGTGATCGTCCGAGCGGAAGCTGTTCGAGCAGACCAGCTCGGCCAGGCCCGTGCCCTGGTGCGCTGGGGTCATGTCTCCACCCCCGCGCATTTCGGACAGCCGGACCCTGAGCCCGCGCCTGGCGAGCTGCCAAGCCGCTTCGCTCCCGGCGAGGCCGCCGCCGATAATGTGCACGTCATAGGTCATTGCCGCCCGCCTAGCCTTGCGCGCGAGAAATGGAAACGCCAAGCATGGCGGCGGGGAGGAAATGCCGATGCCGAAGCGCGCGCTGATCGAACAAAGGCCGTGGCTGCTGGCCAGTCTGGTGGCGGGGATCAGCTTTTTCTTCGTCAAGGATTCGTACCTTCCAGGACTTTACCTGATCGCCTGGAAAGGTGCGGGGGTGGCGCTGCTGGCGGTGTGGGCTTTCGTCCGCCACCCCGGCGCCGATGCGCGGCAGATCGGCGTGGTCATGGCCTTTGGCGCGCTGGGTGACGTACTGCTTGAGACCTATCAGATCGCCGGGGCAGGGGCCTTCCTGCTTGGCCATCTGGTCGCGATCCAGCTCTATCTGCGTCATCGCCGCGAAGTGCTCAGCCCGAGCCAACGCATGGCCGCAGTGGCACTATTGCTCCTGACCCCGCTGCTCGCGTGGCAATTGACGGCGAGCTGGGGCGTGGCGGTCTATGCGCTTGCACTCGGCGCGATGGCGGCAAGCGCCTGGACCAGCAGCTTCCCGCGCTACCGGGTCGGGCTTGGCGCGGTGATGTTCGTTGCCTCGGACCTGCTTATTTTTGCGCACATGGGCACGCTGGCGAGCAGTCCGCTGCCGGGTCTGCTGATCTGGCCGCTCTATTACTTCGGTCAGTTTCTGATCTGTGTCGGGGTGATCGGAGAGTTGCTCACACGTAAGGCCTAACCACTTGCCAGTCGGGCAGCGATTTGCAATCATCTGAGGCGGGACGCGCGTACCTGAGCAATGGGGCTTCTCCATGCAAAAGCTGCTGCGTGTCTTGATCACTGCATTGTCCGTCAGTCTGCTCGCGCCGGGTGCCGCGCGAGCGGGAGACAAGGCCCCGACGCCTTACGACAACACCCGCGCCGGCTTCGTCAGCGATGGCAGGCAGAATTACCCGTTCGTACTGCGCGGGGTGACGATCGAATGGGACAAATCCTGCAACCAGGGCAAGGCTGCCGATTGCCTCAAGCTGGCCAAGGCCTTCGAGGGCGGGTTCGGCGCGTTGGCAGCGGACCAGCGCGCGGCGGTGGGCTATTACATGCTCGCCTGCAAACGCGGCGCGGGCGAGGGCTGCACCCGCGCCGCTGAGATGCTGCGCGAGGGGACGCCGGGTTATACTTTGCCCGATCTCGCCCGCCAGCAGGTCGAGATCGGCTGCAACCAGCTCAAGCATCAGCCTTCTTGCGCGAGTCTGGCGGTGAGCCAGGCTAGTGCGGCCGGACCCGCCAGTGCCAATGGTGAGGCGTTATTGGCGCAGGCGTGCACGGGCGGCGACGACGCTGGCTGCCGGATGCGTGCCAATGTTCTGTTCTACCAGCGCGGCGACGCGGCATCGCGCGGCGAGGCGCTCAAGCTGTTCGAGCCAGCTTGCAAGGCGCGCAAAGCGTGGGGCTGCATGGGGCTCGCCGACGCCTATGCCAATGGCTGGGGCGTAGCGCGCGATGCGGCGCGCGCCGGGGAATTCCACCGCACCGGCTGTCTCGAGTCGCGCGGCGACAAGCTGCGGCTGTGCACGCTTTACGGCACCCGGTTGGTCACCTCGCGCAACCAGAAAGACCTCAATCTGGGCGAGCAGATTCTCAATGCCTCGTGCCATGCCAACGACGGGCTGGCCTGTTACCAGCTCGGGCAGCTGGGACTTGCACCTCCAGCCGGCGCGACGACCACGATCCAGGAGGCGATGTATTACGCGCGGCGCGGGTGCGAATTGGGTGAAGCGGGCGCATGCAGCGTGCTGGGTGGAATTTATGCCGGGTCTTCGACGGAGGTGGATTCCGATCCCGCAGCGGCGATTGCCTTGCTCGATCGCGGCTGCAGCTTGGGCGATCAAGCGGCCTGCAGGCTGGCGGCCCAGCTGGTTTCATCCGATCCGCAACTGCGCCAGCGGGTTCCGGCGATCAATCCTGCCGCCCCCGCCGCCGAGCAATTGCGCCGCGCCGAGCAGGCGGTCACATCCGGCAACCAGATGGAGGGTCTGCAGGCGATTGCCCGGCTGATGCATGAAGGCAACGAAGATGCCGAATGGCTGCTGGGTGGCTACATGTATTATGGCTTGCCCGGCGTTTTCGGTGATGAACGCCGCGCGGATGGACTGGTGCTGTTCGAAAACGCCGCCCGGGTCGGTCACGTCGATGCGGCGATCTTCATGGGCATGGCTTACTGGTACGGCCGCGAGGTGCCCGAGGATCACGCCAAAGCGCTGAACTACATGAGTATTGCCGCCGCTCGTGGAAGCGCCGAGGCGGGAGCGATCAGGCGCTCGATGCTGGCTGAGCCGGCCCGGCAGGAACAGGCCCGGCGGCAGCGCGAGTACGCCGAATGGGAGGCGCAACGGCGCGAATATTGGGCAACCCATCCCCCAATCAACGTGACCTGGTCGGCGCCGAGTTCGATCTACAACCCGGCACCGACCGGGCGCTCGGTCTCGCAGATTTACGACGAAGCCAATTTCAACAACGCGATCAGCTACTATTCGGGCGGCACATCGGTGTGCGCCGCCGGCAATCGCTATTGCTGAACAGCAGGGGGAAATCATGCGTAATGCGACTATGCCGGGTGCTCTCGTTCTCGCCAGTCTGGCCGGGGGCGGAGTGGCTCTGGCCGACACGATGAATTTCACGATCACGGTCGGCACCAAGGAAAAGAACGGCGTCTGCTCCATCTACCTGCCGCAGGATCCGAAAAACCTTGAG
>JARXKR010000191.1:2049-4078 GCA_030271565.1 Pseudomonadota bacterium | reverse complement strand
CTTATACGCAAAGCAAGACAATATCCCTCAATACCAGGTTGATCTGCCGCGAGCGGATTTTTCGAGGGGTAGGCTTCAGGGCTGCGTATTTGACATGACCACCAAATTGGAGATCGTTCATGTCCAAGTTCCGCCTCACCATCGCTGCACCTGTTCTCGTCGCCCTCGCGTTCGCAGCAGGCGCGCACGCCCATACCAAATTGGTATCATCCTCTCCTTCCGCCAATGCGACCGTTACCAAGCCCGGCCGTGTCGTCCTGACTTTCAATGAAAGGGTCATCGCCAACTTTACCGGGGCAACGCTCACCATGACTTCGATGCCGGGGATGGCAAGCCACAAGCCAATGGCGATTACGGGCTTCACTTCGGCAATGAGTGCCGACGGCAAGACCCTCACGCTGACAATGCGGCGCGCACTTGCGGCTGGCACCTACCAGCTCAGTTGGCATGCTGCGGGCACAGACACCCACCGCATGCAAGGCGCTTTCACTTTCGCCGTGAAATAGCGTGATCGACACACTGACCATCGGCATCAGGTTCGCACTCTATGTGGACCTGATGCTGTTGTTCGGATTGCCGCTGTTCGGGCTTTACGCTTTGAAGGGCGTGGAACGGCTGCACAGCAATGTGCTGCCGCTCCGCGCTTTGGCAATCTGCCTGTCAGCGACGGGCGTTGTCCTGTCGGTGTTGAGCATCTTCGCGATGACTGCTTCGATGGCGGGCGTTGCGTTGCTTGAGGTTGACCGGGCTTCGGTCAGCATGATGATTTCCGAAACCCCGATGGGGAAGGCTTGGGCTGCGCGAATGGCGGCCCTGTTCGGGACGCTTATCATTGCGATTGTGATGGGCCGGCTCAAAACACCGACTTGGCTGGTGCTGGTTTCAATGGGATCAGCTGGCGCCCTCGCCTCGCTGGCATGGACAGGTCACGGGGCCGCGAGCGAAGGTGTCGCAGGAACGCGCCATCTTATCGCGGACATCGTGCATTTATTGGCGGCCGGCGCATGGATCGGTGCACTTGCGGCACTCGGCGCGCTGCTGTTTCGTCCCGCACACTCAATGTCGGACGATCATATCCGGCTCACCCACCGCGCGCTCGAAGGCTTTTCGCTTATCGGAACGGCGATTGTCGCGCTGATCGTGGTATCCGGTCTGCTGAATAGCTGGATACTGGTCGGCCCCGAACATCTGTTGTCCATGAGTTCATCCCTTTATGGGCAGTTGCTCATAGCGAAACTCGTGCTGTTTGGAGCGATGCTGGGCCTGGCCGCAGTAAACCGATTCCGCCTGACGCCCGCCTTTGACCACGCCATCGAGGGAGGGGGGACATTACCGGCAATAAGCCGGTTACGCCGTAGCGTGATCTGCGAGACGAGTGCGGCACTCATCATCCTCGGACTTGTCGCCTGGCTTGGCACACTCGAACCGCCGATGTCGATGTGACCGCCCCGGGGAGAGTGAATATGACATTTCATTTCACTCAAGAAGCGCGGTCAACGATCGCAGCGAAAGCCGATGCCGTCTTCGCCTTTCTGGACGATCAAGCCAGTTTGGGCGGCCATATGGAAAAACCGACCGCGATGATGCTCGGCGGATCGATGCACTACACTTTCGATGACGGCGAAGGTCGAACTGTCGGTTCTGTCATCCGGATGGACGGAAAAATTCTGGGGCTAACGCTGACACTGCAAGAAGAAGTAACCGAGCATGAGCCTCCACGGAGGAAGGTTTGGCAAACCGTTGGCACGCCGCACATCCTAGTCGTGGGCGCATACCGGATGGGATTCGAGATAGAGGCCGACGGCAACCAATCTTCGTTGCGCGTGTTCATCGAATACGACTTGCCAGCAAGCCGGTTGGGTCATTTTTTTGGACTAATGTTTGCGAGGCCCTACGCACATTGGTGCGTCAGCAAAATGGCTGAAGATGCGGCGAAGCATTTCAAGCTGGGGCATGAGTCAAAAACTGAATGAAACAAGATAGTAGGAGCGCGCCACCATCCAAGGACATTTCCATGACCGGGCTGCAT
>JARXKR010000191.1:0-1949 GCA_030271565.1 Pseudomonadota bacterium | reverse complement strand
GGAACCTGCCCGATCTGCGGCATGGCGCTAGAGCCCGAAGAGCCATCGCTGGACGATGCCCCCAATCCTGAACTGGTAGATTTTACGCGGCGCTGGTGGGTGTCGGCGGCGCTGGCAGTGCCGCTGCTCGTCCTGACGATGGGAAGCGAGCTGCTGGGCTGGCATTTGGTCGGCCCTGATATTTCGCCGTGGATCCAGTTGGCACTTACCGCGCCCATCGTCCTGTGGGCGGGATGGCCATTCTTCTCCCGCGGCTGGACTTCGATCGTCACGCGCAAGCTCAATATGTTCACCTTGATCGCCATCGGGGTTGGCGCTGCTTTCCTTTATAGCTTGGTCGCAACCGTCGCTCCGGGGCTGTTCTCTCCGGGCTTCCGAACCCACGGCGGCATGGTGCCAGTGTATTATGAAGCGGCGGGCGTCGTCGTTGCGCTGGTCCTTCTCGGGCAAGTTCTCGAATTGCGCGCCCGTGCGGCAACGGGCAAAGCGATCCGTGCGTTGCTCAATCTTGCGCCAAAAACGGCGCGGCGCATCAATACCGATGGAACCGAAACCGACATTCCGCTCGCAGAAGTGCAAACCGGCGACCGCCTCCGCATCCGCCCCGGTGAAGCTGTGCCAGTGGACGGCGTAGCCATTGAAGGACGATCCTCCGTTGATGAATCCATGCTCACCGGCGAGCCTTTGCCGGTCGCCAAGGAACCAGCGAGCGCAATGACTGCCGGTACCGTCAACGGTACCGGCAGTCTGGTGATGGAGGCGCAGGCGGTTGGCGCCGATACCATGCTCGCGCGCATCGTCCGGATGGTCGCCGAAGCCCAACGCAGCCGGGCGCCAATTCAGGCGGTAGCGGACCGCATCTCGGGATGGTTCGTGCCGCTGGTAATCGGGATCGCCCTCGCCTCTTTTGCGGTGTGGAGCCTCATCGGGCCTGAACCCCGCATGGGCCATGCCCTGCTCAATGCCATTGCTGTGCTGATCATCGCCTGCCCTTGCGCGCTAGGGCTGGCAACGCCGATGTCGATCATGGTGGCTACCGGGCGAGGTGCGCAGGCCGGCGTGTTGGTTAAGCATGCCGAAGCGCTCCAAGCCTTCGAGAAGGTCGATACGCTGGTGATCGACAAAACCGGGACATTGACCGAAGGCAAGCCCAAGCTCGTTGGTATCGAGATCATGGGCGGCATGGACGAGAACGAGTTTCTCGCCCTCGTCGCAGCCGTCGAGGCGCGCTCAGAGCATCCGCTGGCCCATGCCATTGTGAGCGCCGCGCAAGAACGCAAGCTGACACTCGGCGAGCCAGAAAATTTCGAGGTTCAGGTCGGGGCGGGCATCGGCGCAGTTGTCGGCGGTCGCAACGTCGTGATCGGCAATGCCGCACAGATGCAACGCATCGGCGTCGATCCGGCACCACTCAACGACGCTGCCGAAACCAGACGCCGCGAAGGTGCTGGCGTTATGCTGGTCGCGGTCGATGGGAAACTCGCTGGAATGGTCGCCGTTGCTGATCCCATTCGCGCCAATGCCCGCGAATCTATCGAAGCGCTCCGCAAACAGGGCCTGCGCGTCATCATGCTGACCGGCGACAATCCAACCACCGCTCAGGTCGTTGCCGATGCCGTAGGCGGGCTTGACGGTGTCCACGCTGAGCTCAAACCCGAAGACAAGGCCCGGATCATCGGTGAACTCAAGGCAGCGGGCGCGAAGGTTGCAATGGCGGGTGACGGGATCAACGATGCCCCCGCATTGGCTGCGGCCGACGTAGGTCTCGCAATGGGGACCGGCACCGATGTTGCGATTGAAAGTGCAGGCATCACACTGACCAAAGGTGATCTCGCCGCCGTGGTCCGCGCCCGGGCGCTGGCCAAGGCAACCATGCGCAATATCCGCCAAAACCTGTTCTTCTCGTTCCTGTTCAACGGGATTGGTGTGCCGGTCGCGGCCGGCGTGCT
>JARXKR010000190.1 GCA_030271565.1 Pseudomonadota bacterium | reverse complement strand
TGACCAGCGAGGGCAAGCCCGTCACCGTGCAGGACCTGCAGGTCGAAGCGCCCGCCAAGTGATTTTGGCGAAGTAACATGCTCGACCTGTTCCTTTCGGCCTTCATCACCCTGTTCGTGGTGATCGATCCGCCCGGCTGCGCGCCGATCTACGCCGGGCTGGTCAAGGGCGCGAGCCACCGGCAGGCGCTGACCATGGCCGTGCGCGCCTGCGTAATCGCCACGCTGATCCTGGTGGTCTTCGCGCTGTTCGGGGAGAACCTGCTCGGCGCGCTGCATATCGAACTCAACTCGTTCCGCATCGCCGGCGGGATCATGCTGTTCGTGATCGCGCTCGACATGGTCTTCGAAAAGCGCACCCAGCGGCGTGAGGAACGCGCCGACAAGATCCGCGCCACCCCGGAGATTGAAGACGTCTCGGTCTTCCCGATGGCGATGCCGATGATCGCGGGTCCCGGCTCGATCGCCACGATCATGCTGCTCACCCAGCGCGCGCAAGGGACCGAGCAGACGCTGGTCGTGCTGGGCGCCCTGGCCGCAGTGATGCTGCTGACGTTAGTAGCGCTGGCGGCCGCCGGTCCGCTGATGAAGCTGCTCGGGACGCGCGTGGAGGCGGTGATCACCCGGCTACTCGGTGTGCTGCTCGCGGCCTTGGCGGCGCAGTACGTGATCGACGGGGTGAAGGCGGTTATGGCCGGGGTGTAATTCGAATATGAAATTCGCCGGTTTTTTGTTCGTTGCAATTGATTGCCAGTAAGTCATAATGCCTGAATAACAAAAACAGCGGGTCTTTCACCGAATTTCATCGGGAGAGCACCATGAATCCGGACGATCCAGTCGACGTTGTCAGAGCAGCAATTGCTGCTTTGGAAAAGCATGGACAAGACACCCAAGATTTGTTGGTCGAGCTTGAAAGCTTCGATGTCGCAACGATTGTCGGTCGCTGGCCACCCAAACCATCGGAAAAAGCCAGTCCGGGGTTGAACAAAACCGACCAGTTGTTTGCCGATACGCTTTTCAAGCTGGGCGCGATTGGCGAACACAGCATTATTTCCGTCAAATTGAACGCTTTCCGCGATCAAATTTCATTGATCGGCATCTTGCCGGATGATTTCGGCGCGCCCGCGCCGGCCGAAGAATTCGGTGACGATGACGCGGCCTCGATCACAGGTCGCTGGCCGCCCGATTAAGCTTGAAAACCGACGTTAGGGGATGTCGCTTATGGACACTGTTACCGGCAAGGATGGCGCGAATGGCGCCCCGGCCCCGTCACCGTTGCCGATCGGGGCCTACAAAATCTGGCCGGTCGACCGTGACGGCAAGCTGACCGATCTCAACGAACCAGCTGACCCAGCGGCGCATGAGGCGGTCGATATCTATTTCGGAGTGCTCGATTCGACTGTTTCGCCGCCCAAAGACCAGATGGACTTGCAAGACACCATCGGGCAGGTGCTCGACACGGTCCGGAAAATCTACCTGCGCGACAACGGCGAGCAAGCCGCAGCGTTTCGGCTTTACTACGTGCGGCTGTTCAGGCTGGCCCAGCTTGGGCTGGAAGGCAACGCGGTACCCGACGTGGCCAAAGCGGTACTTGACCGTTTGACCGACGATCTCATTCGCAGCGAAGGGCCGCGCGTAAAGAACCTGCATCTAAAGATATTGGCGATCTCGGCGGCAAAACTGTCGGCGGCGACCGTCCTTCTGTATGCGGTTCTGTCGTTCGCGGCGATGAAGGAAACGTTGGTGCTGCTCGACATCGACGGGCTGGTCGCGCGCTGCTTCCTGATGCTATGGACCGGTTGCTTCATCGGCGTGTGGATGTCCTACGCAATCCGGAAATCGTCGCTCAAACTGCGCGACCTGACGGTGGCCGAAGACGATTTCCTCGAGCCCTTCACCCGCCTCGTCTTCGCCGGGCTGCTGACAAATTTTGTCGGACTGCTGCTGTTGTTCAAAGTGATCGAGGTCAAGATCGGTTCGGTTTCGCTGCAATCGTTCAGCGGTCAGCCGACCATTGCCTTGCTGTTGGGGATGGTTCTCGGGGTCAACGAATTGCTCCTGCCCGCTACGGTCGGCACCAAGACCCGCGAGCTGGTCGACAAGATCTGACCGAATCTTTGCTTGCCCCTACTGCAAGGTCACCCGGCCATCGTCGCTGTCGTGTCGGCCAAAAAACTGCATCAGTTGCACCAGCAGTTCGCACCGCGCGCTGAGGCCATTGGCTTCGAGCAGCGCTTGTTTCGCGGCGGCGTCGAACGGCGCGATCTGGCTGACCCCGTCGATCAGCGATTCGTCGTCGAGCCGGGCGACCGCGTCCCAATCGACCGCATAGCCCTGCGCATCGGCAAAGCGCCGCGCCTCGCGCTCGAAGCTCGCGCGTTCAACCGCGGCCAGCGCGGGCTCGTCTTCCTCAGCCAGCAGGTCGGCCTCGATCTGGCGGAACGGGGTCGCGACGTCGAGCTCCTTGACCATCCGGAACCGCGCCTGGCCTTCAAGCACCAGGTTGAAGCGCCCGTCGTCGAGCGCCTCGAACTCGCCGATCTTGCCGATGCAGCCGACATTATACAGTGGCGCGCCTTCCTCGGCACGTTGTGGCTGGATCATTCCGATCAGCCGGTCGCGCGCCAGCGCATCCTTGATCAACGCCTTGTAGCGCGGCTCAAAGATGTGCAGCGGCAATTGCAGTCCGGGGAACAGGATCGCGCCGGGCAGGGGAAAGATCGAAACGCGCATTCCTTAGCCGAACAGCAATAGCGACAGCCGCCGCCGCTGTGCCGCGACCCACGGGTCTTCAAGCCCGGTGGCTTCGAACATCTGGAGCAGCTTGGCCCGCGCCGCGCCGTCATTCCATTCGCGGTCCTCGCCGATCATCGCCAGCAGAGTATCGCTGGCGGCATCGCGTGTCCCCGCGGCAAAGGCGGCTTCGGCATAGGCCAGCCGCGCTGCGAAGTTTTCCGGGGCAGTCGCCGCAGCCTTGAGTGCCGCCAGCTCGCCTTCATCGGGTTTGTTGCGCGCCAGTTCCAGCGCAGTGCGGGCACGCGCCACTTCGGCATCATTCACGAGTTCCGGGACCAGCGCAGCCAGCACCGCATCGGCCGATTCAAATTCGCCCAGCGCCGTGAGCGAACGCACCAGCCCGCCGATCGCCGCACCGCTGGCGGGATCGATCTCGGCAATCTGCGAGAAGATCGAAGCGGCACGGTCGGCCTCGCCCGCGACCAGCACCTCTTCGCCCATCGCCAACAGCGGAGTGATGTCTTCGGTCGGCGCTGCGCCGCCCGGCTGCACCGGCAGTTTGGCCAAGACTTGGTCGAGCTGCGCCTTCAACTCGCTCTCGCTGCGCGCCTGAGTGAGGTCGGCGACCGGCTGGCCCTGAAAAATCGCATAGACCGTCGGGATCGATTTGACCTGGAACTGCTGCGCAATGAACGGCTCCTCGTCGACATTGACCTTGGCCAGCACCACACCTTTGTCCGCATAGTCGGCCGCGACCTTCTCGAGTGTCGGGCTGAGCGCCTTGCACGGTCCGCACCATTCGGCCCAGAAATCGAGCACCACCAGCGCGGTCATCGAAGGTTCGATCACGGTGGTGCGGAACCGGTCCACGGCATTCTGTTCATCGATATTAAGGCCGAGGCTTGCCACGCATGATGCTCCGTAACGGGGGGTTGTCTCGCCCCAATTTGGCCCTTTGTTGCCATTTGCCAAGGGATAAAGCGCGCAAGCGGCGGGGCCGAACGCGATCGGCACTTTTCCCTTGGCAAGCGGGCTTTTATGCTTGGCAAGTGCTGGGCCCGATGCTAACCGCCCGCCTCTCCCCGGCCTGCCACCGTTGCGGCAGCAGGCACAGGACGTTCGAGCGGGCGTAGCTCAGGGGTAGAGCACAACCTTGCCAAGGTTGGGGTCGAGGGTTCGAATCCCTTCGCCCGCTCCAGTTTTTTACATAGCGTCGGTCATGTTGGGGGGGCCCGCGCCTCGTCAAAGAACCCTCGAGTCTTTTTCTAGCTACGCGGCAAGCCGCTGCGCTGGGGGTTCGAATCCCTTCGCCCGCTCCAAAATTTCCCACATCGTCAGCTTGCCGCTG
>JARXKR010000189.1 GCA_030271565.1 Pseudomonadota bacterium | reverse complement strand
GTTTACGCGGGCGCGCGAGCTGGTTGGGGGCTGATCGGGCTGCATCGGCGCGTGGGCTTCGACAGGCTCAGCCTGAGCGGATGTGGTGACACGACCAAAAGCCCAAAGCCCGCTCAGCCTGAGCTTGTCGAAGGCCGCGCGGAACACTAGCGTTCAGACATGACCACCACCCCCCGCATCTGGAAAGCCGCGTTGCTGGTGATCGGCGACGAGATTCTCTCGGGCCGCACCCAGGACAAGAACATCGCGCAGGTCGCGAGCTGGCTTGGGGTGCAGGGCATCCGGCTCGGCGAAGTGCGCGTGGTGGCCGACGATACCGCGGCGATTGTCGAGGCGGTCAACATCCTGCGCGCGCGCAACGATTACCTGTTCACCACTGGCGGGATTGGCCCGACGCATGACGACATCACGGTCGATGCGGTGGCCGAGGCGCTCGGCGTCGAGGTTACGATCCACCCCGAAGCCCGCGCGATCCTTGAGCGCTATTACGAAACCCGCGGCGGGCTGAACGAGGCCCGGCTGCGGATGGCGCGGGTGCCCGATGGCGCCGAACTCATCCCCAACCGCATGTCCGGCGCGCCGGGTATCCAGATCGGCAACGTCTTCTTGATGGCCGGGGTGCCCTCGATCACCGCAGGAATGCTCGATGCGCTGACCGGTGAGCTTGAAGGCGGACTGCCCTTGCTGAGCCAGACCGTCGGCAGCTGGGCCGCCGAAAGCGAAGTGGCGGACCTGCTGCGCGAGACCGAGCGCGCGCACGAAGGCTGCGTGATCGGCAGCTATCCGTTCTTCCGCGATGGCCGCGTGGGGGCGAATTTCGTGGTCCGTTCGGTCGATGCAGTGAAGCTCGAAGTGTGCTGCGATGCGCTCGTCACCGGCCTGCGCGCGCTCGGCCGCGAGGCTGTACCGGGTGGGGTCTGAGCGCTTTGCGAAATCTGTCGTCATTATGAGCGCCTTCGCGTTCGCCGCCAGCGCACCCGCACAATCGTCGCAGCGTGCCGCGTTCGAGGCGACGCTCGCCGCGCACGACAGCGCGACCGAGGCTTTGCGCAGCTGGTGCGAGGCGCGCGGGATCGCCAGCCCGGCCCAGATTGTGGCGCGTCCCGTCGCCGGATCACCCGGCAAGCCGCCTAAGGGTCTGCGCGCCCTGCTTGGGGTGGGCCCGCGCGAACCACTGGGCTATCGTCATGTCGAGCTGACCTGCGGCGCCCGTGTGCTGTCCTCGGCGCACAACTGGTATGTGCCCGGGCGGCTGGGCCCGGAGATGAATGCCGCGCTGGCCACGACCGAGGTTCCGTTCGGGCGAATTGCCGGGCCTTTGAACTACCGCCGTGAGCCGCTCGAGATCCTCGCGAGGCCGCCGCGCGGCTGTCCGGCCAACACGATTTCGGCGCATCGCGCCTTGCTGCGGCTGCCTGACGGTCGTCCGCTGGCCTATGTGCTCGAATGCTATACTGCTGAAAATCTGAAGTAATTTCGCCCGGTGCCGTGGAGCGTGATCGCTTCGGGTAACTTTAACTTAACCATCCCCGTTAATCCCAGCGCGAGACAGTGGCCGCGCAGCGCTTGCCTTGTCGCCTGCTGCTGGCACAGGTTCTGCCCAACAAGGTCGCGCTTGAACCCGGCAGAAGCCGGTTGGATTTTAAGGGCACGACATGACTGTAAGCTTTGAACGCAAGAGCGAATTCATCGAGCGCCGCCGCCAGGGCCGCGCGCCGATCGGGATGGAGGTGGCGCTGCGCGAACGCGGACGCAGCGCGATGGCTGCGCGGCTGGTCGATTTCTCGGCGCTGGGCTGCCGGATCGACGGATTTATCGTCGGCGAGGGCAATGCCCAGGTGTGGCTCAAGCTGCCGGGGCTCGAAAGCATGGCCGCGCAGCGGATGTGGAGCAATGGCAGTCTCGCCGGGCTCGTCTTCGATATGCCGCTGCATCCGGCTGTCGCCGCACGCTTCATGCCGGCACCGGGCAGTCATGCTGCCGCAGCCATCGAAACCCCGTTCGAAAGCTACGATCCGCTGCTCTCGCGCCGCGAGCAGATCGTCGCCGGGATCGCCGCGACCGACCAATCACCACTCCAGCGCCGCAAGCGGCCCTCGGGCCTCGGCATGTCCGGACGGATCAACCGCGCGGTCACCCGCAGCGTCGATCACCGCGCCGAACGCCGCTATGCCGACGCGATCCCCGAAGGCACCGCGCTGGCCATCGGCGGCGAGAATGTCCGCGTGCTCAACGTCTCGCCCAGCGGGCTCAAGGTCCGCGGCTTGTCCGAGGAATCCGAGATCGGCGCGAACATCGACCTCGCGTTCGAAGGCTTCCCCAAGATGGCGGGGCAACTGGTGTGGATCAACGGCAGCGACGCCGGGATCGCCCTGCCCGAGGCTTCGATCGAACTGTTCGACCGGACGGCGGCCTAGCGCCAGCTACCGCGAGGTGCGCCGCACGAAGTCGGCCACGGTATCATGCAGACCCCTGAGCGAATCTTCGTTTAGGTAGACCATATGTCCTGACGGGAAGTACTTGTATTCGATGTTGCCGCGCAGCGCCGCCGGGATCGGCAGGTGTTCCATTTCGTAGACCCCTTCGAAATAGGGCGTGGCCAGATCGAAATAGCCCCCGGTGTTGAGCACTTTCAGATTGGGGTTCTGCTTCATCGCCATCGCGAGATCGAGCATGACATTGGTGGTCTGCCCGCTGAACGCGGCGGGCATGCCGGGGGCTTGGTGCGCCATGTCCCAAGCGGGAAACACGTCGGCGAAGATCTTGAACCCGTCTTCGGCGGGATAATGCAGTGCGCCGCGGGCATAGTCGTTCCACGCCGCAACATAGGCGCTGCCGACCGCGCTGATCATCGGATCGTACTGCGCTTCCTTGCTGAGCAGATCGAGGCTGGGGCCCGAGAAGCGCGTATCGATCCGCCCGGTCGTCAACCCCCCGGGCAGCTGCAACTGCTGTGAAAACTGCCCGCCGCTGACCCGCAGGTCCGAGCGCAGAACGTAATCGACCGGCAGGCCAAGGTACCCCGCCAGCCGCTGCGCGATTGCCTGCCGCGTAGCCGCATCAAGCCGCGCACCCTGCTGCAGTGCCGCAGAATAGTCGCCAAGGGCGAACTGCTCAACTTCGCGCAGGAACGGCTCGAGCTCGGCCGGCCGCGTGCCGGGGAGGCGGTTGTGGTACCAGGCGGTGGCAGCCATGGTCGGCAAGCCAGTGATGAAGGCGGTGTCGACCCCGGGATTGAACCCGGGACTATCGACAGAAAGGTCGAAGTTGAGGATCGTCGAGAGCAGGATCACGCCGTTGAGATCGATGCTCGCGCTGCTCGCCAGTTCGTTTGCCAGCACCGCCGATCGGGTGGTGCCATAGCTTTCGCCGAACAGGTATTTGGGCGAGTTCCAGCGGCCGTATTTGCCGAGAAACTGCTGGATGAAGCGCGTGAAGGCATGGGCATCGGCATCGACCCCCCAGAACGCTTTCTCCTTGTCCTTCCCCGCGATCCGGCTGAACCCGGCGCCCGGCGCATCGATGAACACCAGATCGGCCACATCGAGCAGCGAGTACGCGTTGCCCACCACTGGATAAGGCGCGGGCGGGGTATGTCCATCCTCACGCACCACCACCCGGCGCGGGCCAAAGGCGCCCATGTGCAGCCACAATGTCGCCGATCCCGGGCCGCCGTTGTAGAGGAACATCAGCGGGCGCGTGGGACCGCCGCCCTGCTTGAAATAGGCGGTGTAGAACATCGAACATTCGGGCGGCAGGCCTTCCTTGTCCTTGTCGGGCGAAGGCGCGGCGGCCTGTTCGCGCCAGGCAACGTCATTCCAGCCGGGGCCATGAACCACCAGCGTGCCGGCCACGGCCTGATAGGCAACCGGCTTGCCGCCGATGGTGACCGAGCCGGTGCTGGTGACTTCGCTCGGCTGGAAGATGCGGTTGGGTCCGGTGGGCTTGGCTGCCGCCGCCGCTTCCTTGGCGGCTTCGGCCCCGAACGCAGGCCGCGTCAGCAAGGCGGCCGCTGCTGCCGAGCCAAGCATCGCGGTGAATTTGCGCCGTTCAATCATTGTCGCGGTCCCCCTGGCCCAGAAT
>JARXKR010000015.1 GCA_030271565.1 Pseudomonadota bacterium | reverse complement strand
GAAGGGTTGCTCTTTTCTCCGTGCGCCGCACGTGACCTCAAAAAGTAAGGACAGCCCTTCGACAGGCTCAGGGTGAGCGGAATGAGGGGACAGGCGGCGGGGCAAGGTCCCGATCTCGGGCAATCTCCGCGATTGCCGCCGCCTCGCAGAATTCGAGATCGCCTTGCATGGCAAGAAATTCGTCGAATGTTTCCGTGCTGATCTGTGCCTTATCAGGTGTGATGTTCATTTCCCCAACCCTTCAGAATGAGCCTTCTTACCATATTCCACCGATCGACTCGCCTCTAGCTGCGGTGCAGGCTGCTAATGTGAAGGAACATAGCGTGCGAAAATGAAATGGGCGGCGCTTCCTCATCCGTCATGCTGAACTCGTTTCAGCAACCATCGCGCCTTCGGAGTGGGATGCCCAATGGTAAAATTGACCCTGAAGCGAATTTAGCTTGACGATAAGTCTACAGCCAGAGGCTGGCCCGACGGTGCTCCACGACCCTAAACGATTTGAATGCTAGACGAGCTTTGCGTGAACGAACTTCGCTCGCGAGATTTCCAAGTCTGTTCGCAAGCTGACTGCGCGATATCGAACTACAAGCGCCAATGATGACTTCGGCCAAACGAAAATCATTGGAAAAATCGAGAAAAAATCGTCCTTGGTTATCCGGCTCATTTAGCTCCGTCCCGCAGCGCATTTCTGCCTCATATCTCCAGTGACTGAATTTGGTGCAGATTACACGACGCATGATTTCTTGTTGATACGATTCATCGGGTTCCCAACGTTCCCAATCACAAGGAATTCTGTTGGGGACATATTCAACGGCATCGAATTGCGCTGACGGCACGGCAAACCCCAAGCACAAACCCTTATGGTGATTAGCATAGTGGCTCCAGAGCAGCGGATTCCGCCAACTCTTGCTAACACAGATTAACCCGCGACTTTGGGACATCTGCAATTTCGTATCTTGGAATTCACGCCTAAGCCGCTCGTCTGCTCCTGCTGGAGAAGACCATTCGAACGGGTCATTCAACTCGTGAATGCGCGAAATCTTAATTCGGCGCTCTTCGGGTGCTTTGCAGCCAAATTCCTCGTTCAGAAATCGATAGACTATCACCGCGCCCCCAGATCGCCCATCCCCACCGTCCCCCCGGCCATCTCCAGCATCCGGTCGAGGCTCTTCTTCGCCTGCAACCGCAGCCCTTCCTCGATCTCGATCCGCGGCTTGAGGTCGCGCAGCGCCAGGTACAGCTTCTCGAGCGTGTTGAGCGCCATGTAGGGGCAGATGTTGCAGGCGCACTGGCCGTCGGCGCCGGGCGCGCCGATGAAGGTTTTGTCCGGCACCGCCAGTTCCATCTGGTGGATGATGTGCGGCTCGGTTGCAACGATCAGGGTGTCACCGGTGAAGGTCTTGGCGAATTGGAGGATGCCGCTGGTGCTGCCGATATAGTCGGCGTGGTCGGCGATATGCGGCGGGCATTCGGGGTGCGCGGCGACCGGCGCGCCGGGGTGCTGGGCCTTGAGTTTGAGCAGCTCGGTTTCGCTGAAGGCTTCATGGACGATGCAAACGCCCGGCCACAGCAGCATCTCGCGGTCGAACTTGCGCGACAAGTATCCGCCCAGATGCCGGTCGGGGCCGAAGATGATCTTCTGGTCCTTGGGGATTTGCGACAGGATCGTCTCGGCGCTCGAGCTCGTAACGATGATGTCGCTCAGCGCCTTCACCTCGGTCGAGCAGTTGATATAGGTCAGCGCGATGTGATCGGGGTGCGCTTTGCGGAACTGTGCGAACTTTTCGGGCGGGCAGCTATCTTCCAGGCTGCACCCGGCGTTGAGATCGGGCAGCACCACGATCTTTTCGGGCGCGAGGATCTTGGCGGTCTCGGCCATGAATTTGACCCCGCAGAACGCGATCACCTCGGCATCGGTGGTCGCCGCTTTCTTGGACAGTTCGAGGCTGTCACCGATATAGTCGGCGAGGTCCTGGATCTCGGGCCGCTGGTAATAATGCGCCAGGATGATCGCGTTGCGGTCCTTGCGCAGACGATCGATTTCGGCGCGCAGGTCGAGGCCGGAGAGGCTGAGGGGCTGGTCGGTCATACCCCTTGCAATGGGCCTTCACCGACCGGTGATCAACCCTCCAGCGGGCGGCGAACCGAATTCCAGCCCGGGCACCGAGGCCCCGTGCGAACCGGCAGTTGCCAGGTGGTACAGCGTATCGCCCAGCGGTGAATAGGCGATCAGGTCGAACAGCAGTATGTTGCCGATGATTGCCGCCGCGCCGATCAACCAGGCGGGGTGCACGCGGCCCAGCTGGCGTTTGTCGCGGATCATTCCGGCGAGCGGGAAAATCAGCGTGGCCGTCGTAGCCGCTTCGAGTGCGTACGGCGAGAGCAAGGGCATCGGCAGCAAGCGGCCGAATGCTGGCGCGATGATCAGCGCCATTCCGCAAAGATGCAGCCGTGCGTGCCAATCGGTGCGTTTGCGGTTGGCGATGGCATAGGCGGTGATCGCGGCAAACATCAGCACGGTCAGCGGATCGGCGATCAGGAATTGCTGCGGCATGAAGAAGAACGGCACCGTGCCATTGCGCGCCATGGTCACGGTCACCACGAAACCCATGGTAATCATCAGGCCGACCCAGCCCGCCGCGAGCCAGCCCAGCTTGCGGTGCAGCGCCAGCGGTCCGCGCGTAGCGAGATACGATTGGGTCAGGAAAATCGCCACCCAGCCCATAAACACGACGGCGTGCAAGTGGACCCTGAGCGGCGCGGCAAAAGTCGAACGGCCCATTGCCAGCTGGGTCGAAAAGCCGAGAACGACGGTAAGCGCCATGGCGATCGCCATCTTGAACGCAAAACGCTCGGCGAGGGCGGGTTGATCGTCAAATGGTACAAGCGTTGCCATGCTAAATGCATCCCCTCAGTGGCGCGACCGAGGCTGTTATAGCGCAGTTTCTAAAGCTTGCCAGTGGGCGGCAAGGACGGGCCTCAATCGCCCGCCGGTTCGCCGTCAAAATGCACCGTCACATTGACCGCGCCGTAGCCTGCGACTTGCAGCGGGATCGCCAGGTTCTGCCGGATCGCGTCCTTGGCCGAATTGCGCGCGAGCGTCAGTAGTGCGGGGTTTTTGGCTTGATCGGCGGCCTGCTTTTCGGCCACCAAAGTGTTGTCGCGGGTCAGCTTGGCCTGCGCGTCGCCGGTGATCCACACCCCTTCGCGCAGGTATTGCGCATGGGCTTCGTCGAGGTTGGGGCGCGAGACCTGCAGCGGCGGAAGGGTTACGTCGAGGTGACTGGCGGCCTCGTCCCATTTCATCCGCGCCTTGCTCATCTGCGACAGGTCGATGGTGTAGTCGACCCGCGCCGGGATCACCGCGACCTGCTTGCTTTTGAGCAGCCCGAACGCCCGCGCATCCTCGGAGGCACTGACCAAGGCTAGCTGCGCCGAGAACACCGTCAAGCGGTCCTGCTTCTCGAATGCCAGCAGGCTCGCTGCGACCGGGTCGCCGTGATCGGGGTTGAGGGTCCGGATTGCGTACCAGCCGCCCAAAGCGAGCAGCCCGAGCGCCATGACTGCGGGCGTGGTAAACAGCGGACGCCGCTCCGCCGGTCTGGTCAGATCAGTCGCCATGCATCGCCTTCGCTGGTCACCTTGCCGCGGTGCCTAAGGTCAATCAGGTGAGCGAGGACTGAACGCCCGGCTGCACCGCTCAGCCGGGGGTCCAGCCCCTTGTACATGACCTTGACCATACCGGGGATCGCTTGCGGCGTTTCGCCGAGGAGGCGCAGGATCTGCGCCTCGCGCTGGCGGCGATGGCCGAGCATTCCCCGGACCAGCTGGCGCGGCTTGGTCACCGCCGGGCCGTGGGCGGGGTAGAGCACCTTGTCCTCGCGGTCGTAGAGCTTTTGCAGGCTGGCCATATAGGCCGCCATGTCGCCGTCGGGCGGGGAAACCACACTGGTCGACCAGGCCATGACATGATCGCCGGTGAACAGCGCGCCGCTTTGCTCGAGCGCGTAGCACAGGTGGTTGCTGGTGTGGCCGGGGGTGGCGACCGCGGTGATGGTCCAGTCGGGGCCGCGCAATTGTTCGCCGTCGGTCAGCACGCGATCAGGGGCATAGTCGGGGTCGAACGCGGCATCGGCGCGCGGGCCGTCGTCTTCGAGCACCAGCGGCGCGCAGCCAATGATCTGCGCCCCAGTCAGGCGCTTGAGTTCAGCCGCAGCAGGCGAGTGATCGCGGTGGGTATGGGTGCACAGGATGGTGGTCAGCCGGGCATCGCCAATGGCTGCAAGGATCGCGGCGACGTGCCCCTCACCGCGCGTATCGGCGTGGCCTTCGGCACCGGTCCCGGCCGGACCCGGATCGATTACCGCCAGTTCGCTGCCCGCGCCGACCAGGTAAGTCTGTGTCCCGGTGTAGGTGTAGGGCGAGGCATTGGGCGCGAGCACGCGGCGGACCAGGGGTTCGCATTGCTCGGACAGGCCGGTTGGCCAAGGTTTGGGCGGGGCATCCATCTCGGCGGATATGGGAACTCCGCAGGCGGCTGTCGAGCCGCAATCAGCGCTGCAACTGTTGCCCCAGCCGTTCGCGCAGCGCGGCGATTGCGCTGGGTTCGCCCGGTGAGCGCTCGCGCCAGCCATTGTCGATGCGCTTGAGGCGGGCATGGAACCGCTCGGTCGCGGTCACCAGTGCGCGGGTCGGACCGTCGAGCAGCACCAGCCGTTCGGCATCGCTTTCGGGAAAATCGGCGAGCTTGCCGTAGCGCCGCAGCTGGAATTCGCTGAGCTCGCCCGAAAAGTAGGCGCGATGATTGAGCAGCCAGGCGACCGCGTGCATCATCCGTGTGGTGGTGCGCAGCGCCTCGCACGACAAGGCAATCCGCGCCTCATCCTCCTCGGCTCCCTGGGCCGCGGCAATTTCCACCGCCGCATCCATCCGGCCCGACAAAGCAAAGGCGTTGCGCACGTCGTCCGACAGGACGAGAGCCTCACAATACAGCCCTTCGATGATCCGTGGATTGATGCTGGCGGGTTTTCCCATTGCGCCCGATTGGCCGAGCCGCTTGTCCCTGCCAACCGCGCCGACCCCAGTTGCTCACACCATTTTGGGACTGTCCCTTGGGGGGACGCATTTTTATTGGATCAATTGGCCAGCCGTGCCGCTTTTGCGGTCAGGCGATGATGTCGGGAATCAGGTAATCCTCGATCATCGCGATCTGGTCCTTAAGCCGCAATTTGCGCTTCTTGAGGCGGGCGATCTGGAGCTGGTCGGTGGCACCGGCCCCGGTCAAGGCATCGATCGCGGCATCGAGATCGCGGTGCTCGGTCCTGAACACTTCGAGGCGCTTTTTCATTTCCTCTTCGTTCATTCGCCCGTCACCCCGGTGTTGTCGAACTGCTGCCCGCTCATCGCGGCGTGGAATCGCCCTGCCGCATAGCGTCACAGATGCCCTTCGCAAGATAGGCTTAATATGCTTCCATGACAATTGCAGTGACCCGCCGGTCGCCGAGTCGGAACCGGTGGAGAGCTGCAGCCCCTGGGGGCGAACGACAAGGAGACTCCTGTATGGAACAGTCGCATTTCAGCGCATTGCAGCTCAAGCATGAAGGCCTCGAACGCCAGCTTGCCGATGAATTGAGCCGGCCGATGCCTGATCTTTCGACCATCCAGCTCCTCAAGAAACGAAAGCTCCGCATCAAGGAAGAACTGGCCCACCACTAAGGTCTGCCCGGCCCGGCCCCGCCGCAGTGGCGGGGCCGGCAACCTTGGCTGAAATTATTGGCATCCCACGCGGTTCGCGCCGTTCCCTTACGGCCTGCTTTGCGTTAGGCACTGGCCATGACCGCTCCCAGCGCCGTTTCCGCCGCCCGTCAGATCCTTACCAGCCTGCACGATGTGATGGCTTCGCGCAGCAACGCGCAGACCAAACTGAACTCGGTGGTCGAGGCGATCGGCCAGGGGCTCGATAGCGAGGTCTGCTCGATCTACCTGCTGCGCGAAGGCATGCTCGAACTGTTCGCCACCAAAGGGCTGGCGCAGGAAGCGGTCCACGTCACCCGGATGGATATCGGCGAAGGTCTGGTCGGCACAATTGCTGCGTCGAGCGAGATGCTCAACCTGGCCGAAGCGACCGCGCACCCTGACTTTTCCTACCGGCCCGAAACCGGCGAAGACAAATACCACTCGTTCGCCGGCGTTCCGATCGTCCGGCGCGAGCGCGCGGTCGGGGTGCTGTGCGTCCAGCATGCCGATCCGCGCCGCTACGAAGAGGTCGAGATCGAGGCGCTGCAGACCGTCGCGATGGTGCTCTCCGAGCTGATTGCCAACGCCGACTTGGTCGACGAGGAAGACGCTGCGCTGCTCGGGCCGCAGCACACTGGCCCGGTGCGGCTGACCGGGCTCGCGCTGGTCAAAGGGCTGGCGGCGGGCAATGCGGTCTACCACCAGCCGCGCATCACGATCGAGCACGTGATGGCCGATGATCGCGATGCCGAACTGCAGCGCGTTTACCTGGCCTTCGACAAGATGCGCGAGCAGATCGACCGGATGGCCAGCCAAGCCGAATTCGGCGTCGGCGGAGAGCACGACGAAGTGCTCGAAACCTACAAGATGTTCGCCTACGACGAAGGCTGGAGCCGCCGGATCATCGAGGCGATCGACACCGGGCTGACTGCCGAAGCGGCAATCGAGCGGGTCCAGCAGCGCACCCGGATGCGGATGCGCCAGATCGACGATCCCTTGCTGGCCGACCGGATGCACGATCTCGAAGACCTGGCGAACCGCTTGCTGCGGATCGTATCTGGCCAGATGGGCACCGCTGCGAGCCAGGGGCTGCGCTCGGACACGATCCTGATCGCGCGCAATTTGGGACCGGCCGAGCTGCTCGAATATGACAAACGGCGGCTGAAGGGCGTGATCCTCGAGGAAGGTTCGCTCACCGCGCACGTCGTGATCGTCGCCCGCGCGATGGGCATTCCGGTGCTCGGGCGGGTACGCGGGCTGCGCGGCGCGGTGCGCGACGGCGATGCGCTGCTGCTCGATGCCGACCAGGGCAACGCCACGGTCCGTGCCGCTCCGCCGATGGTCGAGGCGTTCGAAGCGCGTTTTACCAAGAGCAAGGAACGCCAGGCGAGCTATGCCAAATTGCGCGATGTCGAACCGTTCACCCGCGACGGCACCCGCATCACGGTGATGATGAACGCCGGGCTGCGTGATGACATGCCCGCGCTCGCCCAGACCGGCGCCGACGGGATCGGGCTGTTCCGCACCGAATTCCAGTTCCTGGTCAGCGCGACCCTGCCCGCGCGCGAACGCCAGACCCGGCTCTACCGAGATGTGCTCGATGTCGCCGGGGACAAGCCGGTGGTGTTCCGCACGGTCGATATCGGCGGCGACAAGGTGTTGCCGTACTTGCGCCACAACAATGGCGAGCACGAGGAAAACCCGGCGATGGGCTGGCGCGCGCTGCGCGTTGCGCTTGAACGCGAAGGCTTGCTCAAGGTCCAGGCGCGCGCGCTGCTCGAGGCGGCGGCGGGGCGGACACTCAACGTGATGTTCCCGATGGTTTCAGAACCGTGGGAGTTCGATGCCGCGTACGAGGTGTTCGAGAGCCAGCGCAAATACCTCAAGAACCTCAAGAAACCGCTGCCCGAAGCGATCCGTTACGGCGCGATGCTCGAAGTCCCGGCGCTGGCCGAAACGCTCGATCTGCTGGCCCCCAAGCTCTCTTTCCTGTCGATCGGGACCAACGATCTGACCCAGTTCCTGTTCGCCGCCGACCGCTCGAATCCCAAGCTCGCCGAACGCTATGACTGGCTGTCGATTTCGATCATGCGGTTCCTGCGCCGGGTTCAGGCGAGCCTCATGGGGCACACGGTTGACGTGACCGTTTGCGGAGAAATGGGCGGGCGGCGGCTTGAGGCACTGGCCCTTATGGGCATCGGTATTCGCCGCCTGTCGATCACCCCGGCTGCAGTCGGTCCGATCAAGGAACTGGTGCGCAAGGTCGACCTTGCCGAGATCGGCGAAGCGATGGCCGAGTGGCTTTCCGCACCCCCGCCCAATCTGCGCCAAGCACTTTCGGCTTGGGCCGAATTGCGCGGAATTGAAATCGATTGATCAGGCGCCGGGGCGCCCATGGTAACCGGCCCGTCACAATTCCCGCGCAACTTGCCGTTCGCAAGGTTGCCAGCCCTGTTTTGGCGTTGACTTACTGCCAATAAATAGGCTGATTGCAGCAAGAACAAAACAACGCGCGAATTTCGGGGTCGGGTAATGTCGGATGAAGTAATGGAAGAGGCACAACTGCCTCTCGAAACAGTTGGTTCGCGACTGCGACGCGCGCGCGAACATGCTGGTCTGGGGGTGGCAGCCTTGGCTGCGCAGACCCGCATTTCACAACGCCAGATCGAAGCGATCGAAGCCAGCGATTTTGCGGCCTTGCCCGGGCGGACCTATGCGGTCGGCTTTTCGCGCTCGCTCGCGCGCGCGGTCGGGCTCGACGAGGCCGAAGTGGCTGCCGCAACCCGCGCCGAACTGACCCAGCAGCAGGGCGAAGACCAACGCCGCCCGGTGCAGACCTTCGAACCCGGCGATCCGGCGCGAGTGCCCAGCGCACGGTTGACTTGGCTCGCTCTCGCGGGTGTCGCTCTGGCGGTGGTGCTGGGGATCGTGTTCCTCCCCAGCCTGTTCTCGCCCGCCGGTACGCTCCCCTCGATCCTGCCCGCCGACCAGTCCAGCGCCGCCGCAGTTATTCCTGCCGCGCCGACTGCTGAGGGGCCGGTGGTGTTCACCGCGCTCCAGCCGGGGGTCTGGGTCAAGTTCACCGATGCTGCGGGCACGCAATTGCTGCAAAAGGAACTGGCGCAGGGCGAAAGCTATACCGTCCCCGCAGGCCAGGGCGAAGTGCTGCTGCAAACCGCGCGGCCCGATCAGCTGGCGATTACGATCGGCGGCCAGCCGGTGCCCAAATTATCAGATGTGCAGCAGACGATGAAGGACGTGCCGGTCAGCGCAGCAGCCTTGCTCGCCCGCGGCAGTGCAGCGCAAACGCTGCCCGCTGCGGTACCGACCGCGTCGAATGCAGCATCGGCGCCGCGCAGAGCCGCTGCCGCTCAGCCGCGAGAACAGCGCATTCCGACGCCGCGGATCGAGGCATCACCGGCGCCTTCGTCGCTGCCCTCTGCCGCCCCGGCAGCGCCCGCCCCAACCCCCGCCGCGACATAGGTTGCGGATAGCATCGCCCGCTCGCTCGACAGCGGCAATCTGCTCGCGCTAAGCAAGGCTCTTGGTTAATGGCCGGTTCGGACAAATCCGGGCAAGGCTGCGGGCGGACCTTCTGAATGGATAACCAAACGATGAAATTGCTCTCCTGGAAACAGCGTTCGCTCTACTCGGTCGCGGCAATCGCGCTGATCGTAACGGCAGCGGTGCCGCTCCACGCGCAGACCAGCGGTGAAACCGAGATTCGCCTGCGCAAGGTCGAGTCCGAAGTCACCGCGTTGCAGCGCGTGGTGTTTCCCGGTGGCGGCGGCAAGTTCTTCCCGCAGCTCCAGTCCGGCCAGTCGGCCAGCGTGCAGCCCGGGTCTCCGGCAAGTTCGACCAGTTCGGACATGCTGGTGCGAATGGACGCGCTCGAAGGCCAGGTCGCGCGGCTGACCGCGCAGGTCGAGGAAGACCACAACCGCGTCGAAAAGCTTGAAGCACGGCTCGCCTTGATCGAGGGTGCACGACCGGTTCCTGCCAAGGTCCAGACCGTCACCGACGGTTCGGCTACCAGCAGCACCGACAGCAACCTCGCGGCGATGGGCGCCGCGCCCAAGCCTGCTGCGGCCACGACCAAACCAGCCGCCAAGCCGGCCGCGAGCAATGACGCTGCCGCCAAGCGCGTCGCCGCAGTGCGCGCGGTGGTCAAACCCAAGACCAAGGACGCCGGTGACGATGAATACTCCTACGGGTTCCACTTGTGGGAAGCCAAATTCTACCCCGAATCCGAACAGCAGCTGAAGATGTTCCTGCAGAAGTATCCCAAGCACGCGCGGACCAGCTATGCCCGCAACCTGCTCGGCCGCGACTATCTTGACGATGGCAATGCGCACGAAGCCGCCGGGTGGTTCCTGCAGAACTACAAGTTGGAGCCCAAAGGCGATCGCGCGCCCGACAGCCTGCTCTACCTTGCCGAATCGATGCGCCAGCTGGGCGATACGACGCGTGGCTGCGTCGCGGTCAAACAGTTCGCTGCGACTTTCCCGGCCGAATCCTCGGGCCGCCTCAAGAGCCAGTACGACGCGACCAGTTCCGGACTGAAGTGCAAGTAGCAGGGCATGGCGAAAAGGTTCTGACTGCACGCTTTGCGGCAGCGCTAGATGCGCTGTGGCCCGGTCTTACCGATAATGCCGATTTGAAGCTGGGGCTGGCGGTATCGGGCGGGCCGGACAGCCTGGCGTTGCTGTTGCTCGCGCATGAGGCTTTGCCGGGGCGGGTTGCCGCGGCGACGGTCGATCATGGCTTGCGGGCAGAAAGCGCTGTTGAGGCCGCGATGGTAGCGCAGGTCTGCGCTGGGGTCGGGGTGGAACACGCGATGCTGCCGGTGACGGTGGCTGAAGGCAATGTGCAGTCGCAGGCCCGCGCTGCGCGTTACGCCGCTTTGTCCGAATGGGCCGGCCCGGCCGGTCTGGCCGCTTTGGCAACCGCGCACCATGCCGACGATCAGGCCGAGACGCTGCTGCTGCGGCTAAATCGGGGCAGCGGCGTGGCGGGGCTGGCAGGTGTCCGCGCGCGCGGGTTGGTGCCGGGCACCAAGCTGGCATTGCTGCGTCCGCTGCTCGGGTTCCGCCGCGCCGAACTTGCTGATGTGGTCAGCGCCGCCGGGATTGAGGCCGCGAGCGACCCCTCGAACGAAGACGACCGATTCGACCGGGCCCGGCTGCGCAAGGATATCGCTGAGGCGGACTGGCTGGACGTCCCGGCAATCGCAGCCAGCGCCTCGCACCTCGCCGATGCTGACGTCGCGCTCGACTGGGCGGCGCAGCGCGAATGGGCTGAATGCGTGATTCGCGCGCCGATGGGCTTGACCTATCGCCCGCAGGCTCCGCGCGCGGTGGCGTTGCGAGTGATTGCGCGGATTGTGCGCGAGCTGGGCGGCGAGGAGCCGCGCGGTGGTGCGGTGGCGCGGGTGTTCGAGAGCCTGCTGGCGCGCGAGACCTGCTCGATCGGCGATCTGGTTGCGCGGGTCACGCCCGCAGGGTGGAACTTCAGCAAGGCTCCCGCAAGGCGCACTTAGGAGCGCTTTTGCAGCCCCTGCTGCTGCATGCGCCACAGCAGCTGGTCATAGCGGTCCTGCCCGAAGAACGGCTCGCCCTCAAAAACCATCAGCGGCACGCCGTAGTGCCCGCCGAGGCGCTGGTCGGCCTCGTTCTGCTTGATCGCGGCGTCGAGCCGTTCGGCTTCGGCTACGATCACCGCGTCCATCTCGGCGAGGTCGCCGCCCGCTGCCGCGACGGCTCCAGCCAAGTGGTCGTCTTCGTGCCAGCCATCGACCTCGCCCGACCAGATCAGGTGGCTGACTTTGCGCAGCAGCGCGAGGCCGAACCCGCGCTCCGCCGCCAGCTGGCCGAGCCGGGTCAGGCGGTGGATATGGGGCTGCTCCGCGGGATAAGTCCGGGTGGCCATGTCCATCACCACCGGATCGGGCCGCGGCCAGCGCAGCGGCAAGCCGGCGAAATCGGCGCTGCGCTTGCAATCGCGCATCAGGTAGCCGAACCACAGCGGATCGGCATTGGCGAAGAAGTCGGGCTGGCGCACCGCGATCGGCAGCACCGGGCGGACGTTCACCCGCGCGTCCCAGTCGCGCTCCAGTTCGACTAACCGGGGCGTGACCAGATAGGAGTAGGGCGACCTAAACGACCAGAACAGGTCCAGTTCCAGCGTCACAGGCTGCTCATGTCGATCACAAAGCGGTACTTCACGTCGGCTTTTTCCATCCGCTCATAGGCATGGTTGATCTCATCCATCCGGATCATCTCGATTTCCGAGACGATGCCCTTGTCGGCGCAGAAATCGAGCATTTCCTGGGTCTGCGCGATCCCGCCCACCCCCGATCCCGCGACCGCCTTCTGCCCGCCGAGCAGCAGCCCCGAATGGAAGCTCTCCATCATGTCGATCATCCCGACGAGGCACAGCACGCCCTTGCGGTCGAGCAGCAGCAGGTACGGCGTCACGTCGTGCTTGACCGGGATCGTATTGAGCAAGAAATCGAAGCTGCGGCTCGCCGCCTTCATCGCCGCCTTGTCGGTCGAGACCAGCACGTGATCGGCGCCGAGCTTCTTGGCATCCTCGCCCTTGGCCGGTGAGGTGGTGATCATCGTCACTTCGGCGCCCAGTGCCTTGGCGAACTTGACCCCCATGTGGCCGAGCCCGCCGAGCCCGACCACGCCGACCTTGCTGCCGGGGCCGACATTCCAGTTCTTGAGCGGCGACCAGGTGGTGATCCCGGCGCAGAGCAGCGGTGCGGCGGCGGCCATATCGAGGCTGTCGGGTACGCGCAGCACATAGGGTTCGGCGACCACGATCCCGGCCGAATAGCCGCCATAAGTCGGGCTGCCGTCGATCCGGTCCTTGCTGTTGTAGGTGCCGGTCACGCCCTCGCGGCAATAGTTCTCCTCGCCGTCTTCGCACGAATCGCACTTGCGGCAGCTGTCGACCACGGTGCCGATCGCGGCGCGGTCACCCGGCTTGAACGTGGTCACTCCCTTGCCGACCGCGCGGACGATCCCGACGATCTCGTGCCCGGGGACAAACGGATAGTTCGATCTGCCCCAGTCGTTGCGCGCGACGTGGAGGTCCGAATGGCACACCCCGCAATAAGTGATGTCGATCGCCACATCCTCATCGCGCAACTCGCGGCGGTCGATGGTGAGTGGATTGAGGCCTGAATCGGGGGCGGTGGCACCCCATGCGGCGGTAGCTGGCATCGGTTCTCTCCTGGTTGTCGCCGCCATGCTGTAATCCCGCTTGCCCAAGGTCAATGCCCGCGTCATTAATCGCGCGATTAAATTTGTGAGGAGAGCAGCATGCGGATCGATTCGGACACGGCGGCGGTGGTCACCGGCGGAGCCTCTGGGTTGGGCCGGGCGAGCGCTGAAGCGCTGGCAGCAGCCGGCGCCAAGGTCGCCATTTTCGACGTCAACGAAGCGGCCGGACAGGAAGTCGCCGACGCAATCGGCGGGGTGTTCTGCAAGGTCGACATCACCAGCGAAGAATCGGTGGTCGCGGGCTTTGCCAAGGCGCGCGCCGCACACGGGCAGGAACGGATCACGGTCCATTGCGCGATGACCAGCCGCCGGGGCAAGACGCTCGCCTGGGACAAGGAAGCGGGCAAGTTGAAGCGCCTGTCGACCGAGGACTATATTTACGGGGTGCAGGGCATCCTCGTCGCCAGCTACCGCATCGCCTCGCTCTCGGCCGAAGGCATGGCCGGGCTCGAACCCAATGAGGATGGTGAGCGCGGCTGCATCACGCTCACCGCCTCGGTCGCGGCGCAGGACGGGCAGATCGGGCAGATCATCTACGGTTCGGCCAAGGCCGGGGTGAACGGACTGGTGCTGCCAATGGCGCGCGACTTGTCGGACCTCGGCATTCGGGTCAATTCGATCATGCCGGGGATATTCGCGACCCCGCTGATGCTCGGCGCCAAGCAGAACGTGCTCGACAGCCTCGCCGCCTCGGTGCCGTTCCCCAAGCGGCTCGGGAGACCTGAGGAATTTGGCAGCCTGGTACTCGAACTCGCCCGCAACGGTTATTTCAACGCCCAGTGTATCCGCCTCGACGGCGCGATCCGCATGGCCCCGCGCTAACCAGATCCTCTCCATTTTTGCCGAATGGCACAAATGGGGAGGTGGCATTTGCGCAGCAAATGACGGAGGGGTTTCTGCCCTGACGCCTTTACCCCTCCGTCAGTTCCTTCGGAACTGCCACCTCCCCATTTGGCTTCGCAAAATGGAGAGGACCTAGAAAGGATCGACATGACCTCACCATTTCGCGACAACCTGCTCGAAGGCAAAGTGGCCTTCATCGCGGGCGGGACCAGCGGCATCAACCTGGGCATCGCCAAGCGCATGGCCGAGCTGGGCGCCAAGGTGGCAGTGTGCGGGCGCAATCCCGTAAAAGCGGGCAATGCTGCGAATGAAATCGGCTACGACGCATTGGGCTTCAGCGCCGACGTGCGCGATTTCGGTGCGATCCGCGGCGCACTGGAGCAGACTCGTGATCAGTTCGGGCCGCTCGACATTGTCGTATCGGGCGCGGCGGGCAACTTTCTTGCACCGGTGCTGGGGATGTCGGCCAATGCGTTCAAGACGGTGGTCGATATCGACCTGCTCGGCACCTTCAACGTGTTCCGCGCGTGCCACGATCTGCTCAGCGTGCCGGGCGCTTCGTTGATTGCGATTACCGCAGGCCAGGCGGTCAACCCGATGCAATTGCAGGCGCACGCCTGCGCCGCCAAGGCCGGGATCAACCAGCTGGTGCGCGTGCTTGCGCTCGAGTGGGGCGGCGATGTGCGGGTCAACGGCATCTCGCCCGGCCCGATCGAAGGCACCGAAGGAATGGCGCGGCTGGCGCCCGATCCCGCGACCAAGACGCTCCATTTCGAACGTATCGCGATGAAGCGCTGGGGCTACATCGACGAGATTGCCGAGGGCGCGGTGTTCCTCTGCTCGGACGCGGCGAAGTATATCACCGGGACGATCCTCGATATCGATGGGGGTAGTCAGCTGGGTGACGCCACGCAGCGGAAGGTGGAGCGGGGGTTGGCGTAATCAGGTCCTCTCCATTTTTGCCGAATGGCACAAATGGGGAGGTGGCGCGCCGAAGGCGTGACGGAGGGGTATCTGGGCCAGCGTCGATACCCCTCCGTCAGCGCTACGCGCTGCCACCTCCCCATTTGCACTACGTGAAAATGGAGAGGACCAGATCAAATTAGATCAAACTGTCACCCGGCTTCGCCATCTTCCCCCGCGTGATGTAGACCTTGGTCCCGACCGGCGTAATCGCGAAGATCTTGCGCGCAAAATCGTTCGGGACGCCAATGCAACCGTGGCTGGCGTAGCCCTTCTCGACCGTGGTGCCGTGGACTGAAACCCCGTCGGGGGTGAGGTTCATGGTGAACGGCATCGGCGCGTTGTCATAGGTTGATGAATGGTGATCGGCGTCCTTCCACTTGACCGGGAACACGCCCAATGGGGTCGGGGTTTCGCCGAACCCGAGCAGCACCGCAGTCGCACCGATTTCATAGCCGCCGCGGAACACCGAGAGCACCCGCGCGTCGAGATCGACCGTGATCACCAGCGGCCCCGGCGGCACGTCCTTTTCGTCCCAGTGCCACTCGCCGTATTTGATCGGACCGGTGATCGGCAGGATCCGCTTGATGACGAATTTCTCGTCCTTAGGCGCGGCTGGCGCAGTAGCGGGTTTGGCGGGGTCGGTATGGGCCAACTGCGCCGGGGCCGAAGCAGGACCAGCCAGTTTCGTGTTGTCCTCGAACGGGCGCAGCAACACCGTACCGAGCATGACCACACCCAGCACGAGTACACCGATCACTGCATAGAGCGGATTGAACTTCATGCGCCGGTTTTGCGCAATCGGTCGGAAAAATCCAGCCCCGCCGTAGCCTCGTTTCGCTGCGGGACTGGCTAACCCGCAAAAGTTAACGCGAGCGCCGCTCAGCCATGTGCGCCGAAGGTGTTGGCGATCGCGGTGGTGATCCGCAGCGCCAGCCCCTGGGCTTCGGCAATCGGGTCGATGAAATCGCGGTGGATTGCCTCATAACCGACCGCCGCATCATCGGGATAGTCGCTTGGCTCGTCGACCTGGAAATCGCTGATTTGCGGGAAGCTGACCGGGAAGGCGCGGCGCATTTGCGCGAGCGCCTCGTCGATCCGCAGCGTGAACACCATCTCGAGCACGTCCTCGCGGCTGATATCGTTGGCGCGGCTGAACGCGGGGACCGACACCGCTTTGAGGAACATGTGCTGGAACAGCGCGAGCCGCAGCCCTTGCAGCACCCCGAGCATGCGCCGGGTATGCTCGCGCCCTTCGAGCGGTGCCTCGTCGGGGATCAGGTCGAGCAGCCTGTGCAGCTTGAGCGCATCCACCCGCAGCCGCGAGGCGAGCCGGCGAAACACGCCGGTCCGGTCATCGGTGGTCAGGTATTCGGCGAGCGCGAGGGAGCTGTCAGAAACTCCGGTTTCGTCACCGCGATAGGGGCGGCTGGCCCAATAGGCCGAATTGAATAGCTCGCCGAACGCCGCGACCGTCTTGATGCTGGCGAGCGCATTGGCGGCGCGGACGAGCCGGACCAGCTGCCGTCCGCGTTCGCTGGTCTTGAGCAGGTCGGCCAGCGCCTCGTAATTGCCTTCCGCCGCGGTGCCGAACCCGGCGATCACGTTGACCGGATAGCCCAGCTGCTGGAGCACCGCATTGTGCGGGATCGCGCGGATCTGGCGCAGGCTCATCTCGCGGTCGGCGGCGAGGTCGGACTGGCGGCGGCTTTTGCGGCTGCCGGTGTCGTTGAGCAGGCCCAGGCCAAAGGCAGTTACCGCCCGCGAATAGGTCCGGCTGTGGAGGTAATCCTGCTGGATTCGCCGGATCGCGCGGTAGAAATCGAGACTGAGGTCGGTGCGGCGATAGAAGAGATCGGGTGGCGCATCGGCAGCGGTGCTGGCCGGGCTGGCCTCGGCAAAGCGGGTCAGCGTGGCGAGCGCCAGTTCGGGGGTGCCGAAGAACAGGTAACCATCGCCGCCCTGGAAGCTGACTTCGGGCTCAAGCTGTATTCCGGCGCGCACAAACCGCCGCCGCGCCCAGGGTGAAAGCGGCCAGGCCACGCGGTCGGCAAAGCTCGAAGGATGCGCGCCGCGCCCCATGCTTTCGCCGTGGGTGTTGAACACCACGGCTGCCACATCGGTCAGGCCGTTGGCAACCATCGCTTCGCTGAGCCGGCCCTGCAACCGCTCGATCGCCAGCGCCGCAGGGATTTGCCCAACGAAGCGCCCGGCGTCGGAAAACCCGGTCTGGATCGCCACCCGGCCGCGCTGGCGCGCGTAATCGCGGTAGGCGTCCTCGGCGAGCAGGGCATCGAGGAACCGGCCGCCGTGTTCGAGCGCGCTTTCGGTCTCGAACAAGGGTGAGACGTCGACTTTGTCGGCGATCCCGAACAGCCGGGCGAAGTACAACGCGGCGAGTACGGTCGAGGGCTGTTCGCATTCGGCGACCAGCATGCGGATCGGGCTGCCCGAATCGACGTGGTGAAGGATCTGCGCCATCGCGATAAACTGCCGCACGGCGGTCGAGTTCTCGATCGCCAGCGCGGCAAAATTGGCGCGCAGCGGCGTTACTGCGGCGAGCAGCTCGCGCATCCGCACCAAGGCGGCTTGGCTCGCGAGATCGAGCTTGCCGGTGGGATCGATCCGGCGGCGGATCGCGTTCTGCAACTGCGAGCTGTTCACCCGGAAATGGATCCAGCCCATCCCGAGGCCATCGGCACGCATCGCGGCGGCGGCGACGAGCAGGGTCTCGGCGGTGGCGTCGTCGGCGTGCGCGGCCTTGCTTTCGAGCTCGGTGATTACGGCAGAAAGGCTGGTCAGCTTGTCCGGATGGTCCTTGGTCAGGCCGTTGGCAACTGCCGACAGCGCGGCCGGATCGGCGAGGTCGAGCGCGGCGAGGCAGTTTGCCTGCAACGCGGCAAAGTCGCTCGCGGCGTGCAACCGGATTGAAATTTCCGGCGCATCGTGCTCCAACATTGTAGCATAGCTCGCCAGCCGTTCGGCCTTCTCAGCCAGCCGGTAACGCAGCGAGGTTGCCCACGAAATGTCAGTGCGGCCATCCATGTCATAGCCGACCCACGAGGCAAAGCGCAGCGGCAGCGGATCGAGGCTGCGCCATTGGTCGGGCCAGCGCCGCCGCGCTTCGCCCAGCAGTTGCCGGTTGATCACATCGCGCGCGGTTTGCGCGCGGGTGATCGCGGCCATCGCATCGGCGTGTTCGCGATCGAGGGTGATCGTGTCGCGGGCATGCGGCGCGACGCAGGCGGTCCCGGCATTGATCGCACCGCTGGATGCTGCAGCTGCCACGGCTTCGCTTTGGCGGCGGGTGAGCAGGAACGTCGGGTGCGCGGTAAATACCACGTGGACCAGCGGATGGCGTACTTTGGCAGCAAAGCCGGCAAAATCGGGAGCATCGGCCAGCGCGGCAATGCGTGCACGATTGTCCGCCGGATCGAGCGGCGCAACCAGATGTTCGAGCCGCGCCGCGCGCGCCAGCAAGCCTTCGCATTCGAGCTCGGCCACCAGGTTGGCGATTTCGCTGAGCGGCAGGTCGCCGCTCTCAATCCGCCGCGACAGTTCAAGACTGAGCTGGAACACCGGATTGAACAGCGGCGTTTCTGCGGTACGGACGTGCAGCTCGTTGAGCCGCGCATCAAGCTGGCCGAGCAGGCTCATCCGGCCAGCGCACGCGCTGCCCGCGCCGCTGCTTCGATTGCGGCGACATCGGGCGGGCCTTTTCCGACCAGCCACGATCCGCCGCAGCACAGCACTGCTTCAAGCGCCAGCCAGTCGGGCGCGCTCGCCTGCGTGATCCCGCCGGTGGGACAGAACCGCGCCATGCCGAACGGCGCAGCGATGGCTTTCAAGGCCGGAATCCCGCCGTTGGCTTCGGCCGGGAAGAACTTGAACCGGTCAAGCCCGAGGTCGAGCCCGCGCATGATATCGGCTGCGGTCGCCACCCCCGGCAGGAACGGCACTTTGCCCGCAATCGCCGCCTTGGCGAGGCTGTCCGTTAGCCCGGGCGAGACGATGAATTCGCTCCCCGCCTCAAGCGCATCGTCGAGCGCGTGTTCGTTGAGCACCGTCCCCGCGCCGACAATCGCGCCGGGGACCTGCTTCATCTCGCGGATCACTTCGAGTGCGCTGGCAGTGCGCAGGGTGACCTCAAGCACCGGTAAGCCGCCTGCAACCAGCGCACGAGCAATCGGTACCGCATGCGCGGCATCTTCGATCACCAGCACCGGGATGACTGGAGCCATGCGCATGATTTCCTCGATCCGTGTCACGACAGATGCTCCTTGGCGAACGCGGCCGCAGCGCCGAACAGGCCGGGTTGGGGATGGGTGATCAGCTTGACCGGCAATGCGGCCATCAAGCCCTCGAACCGCCCTTTGGCTTTGAAACGGTTGGCAAACCCCGATTGCAGCAGGGTATCGCGGATGCGCAGGCCGAGCCCGCCGGCGATGACCACGCCCGACGCGCCCTGCGCCAGCGCGATGTCGCCCGCAAACGAGCCCAGTGCCAGGCAGAACCGGTCGACCGCGGCGGCGGCCAGACTGTCTTCCCCGCTGGTGCCGAGGCCCCACAGTGTCCAGTCGTCGACCTGCTGGATCGCGCGGCCTTCCATGCCCGCCAAGGCTTCGTAGATATCGACCAGCCCCGGGCCCGAAACCACGCGCTCGGCCGAGACCCGGCGATAGCGCTGGCGCAGCCGGGCGAGGATCGCATCTTCGATAGAGTCCACCGGTGCAAAGTCGATGTGCCCGCCTTCTGTCGCCTGCACGCGGTAATCGCCCGTACCGTCACGCCAGACATGCGCCACGCCCATGCCGGTGCCCGGTCCCAGCACCGACAAGGTACCGCTGGCCGGCAGTGGTTTGTCTGGCCCGGCCAGATGGACGAAGAAGTCCGCTCCGGCACGGGCCACCGCATGCCCCACCGCGCCGAAATCGTTGATCACGGTGTAGCGCGATGCGCCCAGCTTTTCGGGGATCAGCGCGGGGCGGATCACCCACGGGTTGTTGGTGAAGCGAATGATCTCGCCGCCGACCGGCCCGGCGATGGCGATGGCGACGGCATCGGGAAGCGTGCCGCCCTGCAGTTCGGCAAAATGCTCCCACGCGGTCTGGAAGCTGGCATGGTCCTTGGTGTGGAGCGTCGCGGGTTCGCCCAGCGTAATCGCGCCGTCTGCGGCGATCTCGGCCAAGGCAAAGCGCGCGTGGGTGCCGCCGATATCGACGGTGACAATCGAGGTAGTCATAGCCCGGCCTCCGCCAGCATCGCCGAAGCGCCCTCCTCGGCGCCGTCGGCGTGGTTGCGCAGCAGGGCAAACAATTCGCGGCCCATGCCCATCTCGGCGCGGGGTGCGGGGACAGGCGTGCGGTCGGACAAGTCGGCCTTGATCTGCAGCAGCCCGTCGTGGCCGCACAGCTTGATCACATCGCCGTCCTGCACATAGGCGAGCGCGCCGCCGGCCAGTGCCTCCGGGGTGACATGGATCGCGGCGGGGACCTTGCCCGATGCGCCCGACATGCGCCCGTCGGTAACCAGCGCGACTTTGTAGCCCTTGTCCTGCAGCACCCCCAGCGGCGGGGTCAGCTTGTGCAGTTCGGGCATGCCGTTGGCGCGCGGGCCTTGAAAGCGCACCACCACGATCACGTCGCGGTCCAATTCACCCGCCTTGAACGCGGCCTGGACTTCGTCCTGCGTGGTGAACACCCGGCACGGTGCCTCGATGGTCCAGCGCTCGGCATCGACCGCGCTTGTCTTGAACGTCGCGCGGCCAAGGTTGCCCTTGACCAGCCGCATCCCGCCGTCGGGCATGAACGCGCGCTCCACCGGGCGCAGCATCGCGTCGTCACCGCTTGCTTGCGGGGCGGGCTGCCACGTGAGGGTGCCATCTTCTAAGACCGGCTCGGTCGCATAGTCCGCCATGCCGCCGTCTGAGATCGTCAAAACATCGCCATGAGCGAGACCCGCATCCAGCAATTCGCGCACCACGAACGAGATCCCGCCGGCCGCGTGGAAGTGGTTCACGTCACCGGCGCCGTTGGGATAGACCCGCGCCAGCAGCGGTACTGCGGCGGACAGTTCATCCAGATCCTGCCAATCGAGCTTGATCCCGGCGGCGCGCGCCATCGCGGGCAGGTGGATCGCATGGTTGGTCGATCCGCCAGTGCACAGGAGCCCTACGGCAGCGTTCACGATCGCCTTTTCGTCGACCACCCGCGCCATCGGGCGGTAATCATTGCCCTCGCGGCCGATTCTGGCGAGCCGGTGCACTGCAGCCCGGGTCAGCGCGGAGCGCAGCGGAGTATTGGGCGGCACGAACGAGGCTGCGGGCATATGCAACCCCATCAGTTCGAGCATCATCTGGTTCGAATTGGCGGTGCCGTAAAAGGTGCAGGTGCCGGGGCTGTGATAGCTGGCGCTTTCGCTTGTCAGCAGGGCGGCGCGGGTCGCCTTGCCCTCGGCGTAAAGCTGGCGGACCTTCTGCTTTTCGCGGTTGGCGAGCCCCGATGGCATCGGCCCCGAGGGAATGAAAATTGCCGGCAAATGCCCGAAGCGCAACGCACCGATCACCAGTCCCGGCACGATCTTGTCGCAGATGCCGAGCAGCGCCATCCCGTCGAACATCGCGT
>JARXKR010000188.1 GCA_030271565.1 Pseudomonadota bacterium | reverse complement strand
AGCATGGACAAGGCCGGGCAGACACTGCTGATCAGCCGTTCTTCGCCCAGCCAGCCGCCGCAGGTCTATGCCGCCGACGGGACCGGCAAACGGATCGCCTGGGTGGAGGAGAACAGGCTCGACGCAGCGCACCCATATGCGCCCTATCTCGCCAGCCACCGCCCGGCTGAGTTCGGCACGATCAAGGCCGCCGACGGCACCGACCTGCACTGGACGATGATCACTCCGGTGATGGCGCCGGGCAAGCGCTATCCGGTGTTCTTCGAGCACTATGGCGGCCCGCATTCGCAGACCGTGTCGCGCAGTTGGGGCGGCGACGGTCTTGCCCAAGCCACCGTTGCGCGCGGCTACATCTATTTCCAGATCGATAATCGTGGCAGCGCCAACCGCGGGGTCAAGTTCGAGAGCGCGATCAACCGCGCAATGGGCTCGGTCGAAGTCGAAGACCAGAAAGCAGGTGCATTGTTCCTAAAAGGGCTGCCCTACGTCGACGGCAACCGCATCGCGACTTACGGCTGGTCCTACGGCGGCTACATGACGCTGAAGATGCTCGAGGCCGATCCGGGGCTTTACGCCGCCGGCATCGCCGGGGCTCCGGTGACCAAGTGGGAGCTTTACGATACCCATTACACCGAACGCTACCTCGGCGATCCGAACAAGGAGCCGCAGGTCTATGCCGCGTCCGATGCGCTGGGCGATGCCGACAAGATCAAGGACCCGCTGCTGCTGATCCACGGCATGGCCGATGACAATGTGGTGTTCGAGAACAGCTCGATGCTGATCGCCAAGCTCCAAGGCGAAGCGGTACCGTTTCAGATGATGCTCTACCCCGGCTATACCCACCGCGTTATCGGTCCGAAGATCGGCGTGCATGTGTGGGAGACGATCTTCGCGTTCCTGGACAAGGCGATGCCGACGAAGTGATCGGTCGCTTTCGCTTCGATACTTAAGAGGCTAGAGCGCTTTTCGAATAGCCTGACCCGTTCGTGGTGAGGAGGGACTGAGCTTGTCGAAGGCCCGTCTCGAACCACCGCTGCGCGCGGTCCTTCGAGACGCCATTTCGACAAGAGCTCAATGGCTCCTCAGGACGAACGGGTTTGGGGAGACATGGTCAGGAGCTTTTACAATGGGTTACCGGGTAGTGGTCGTCGGCGCGACGGGGAATGTCGGGCGCGAAATGCTTACCGTGCTGGCCGAGCGCGAGTTCCCGATTGACGAGATCGCGGCGGTCGCTTCCTCGCGCTCGACCGGCGACGAGATCCATTTCGGTGACACCGACCGCCTGCTCAAGGTCAAGAACATCGAGCATTTCGATTTCACCGGCTGGGATATCGCGCTGTTTTCAGCCGGGTCAGAGGTCGCCAAGACCTACGGACCCAAAGCGGCCGCGGCGGGCTGCGTGGTGATCGACAACAGCTCGTACTGGCGGATGGACCCCGACGTGCCGCTGATCGTGCCCGAGGTGAACCCCGACGCGATCGACGGCTACAAGGCCAAGATGATCATCGCCAACCCCAACTGTTCGACCGCGCAGATGGTGGTGGCGCTGCAGCCGCTGCATGTGGCGGCAACGCTCAAGCGGGTGGTGGTGGCGACCTACCAGTCGGTCTCGGGCGCGGGCAAGGACGGGATGGACGAGCTGTTCCAGCAAAGCCGCGCGATCTTCGTCGGCGATCCGGTCGATGCAGTAAAATTTACCAAGCAGATCGCCTTCAACGTGATCCCGCACATTGACGACTTCCTTGACGATGGCTCGACCAAGGAAGAATGGAAGATGGTGGTCGAAACCAAGAAGATCATGGGTGCCAAGATCAAGGTCAGCGCGACTTGCGTGCGGGTCCCGGTGTTCGTCGGGCATTCGGAAGCGATCAACCTCGAGTTCGAACACGAGATATCTGCCAAGAAGGCGCAAAGCCTGCTGCGCGAAGCCCCCGGGGTCATGCTGGTCGACAAGCGCGAGGACGGCGGATACGTCACTCCGATCGAATGTGTTGGCGACGGCGCAACTTACGTGAGCCGCGTGCGCGAAGACCCGACCGTCGACAACGGCCTGTCGCTATGGTGCGTGTCGGACAACCTGCGCAAAGGCGCGGCCTTGAACGCGGTGCAGATCGCGGAACTGCTGGGACGGCGGCATTTGAAGAAGGGGTAGGGGCGGTTTCAACCAGGCTTCCGCTATGTTCCATCTCAGGCCGGTTCTGGCGCGCGATTGCCGCTGACCGGGTCGGCCAGGTTCTCAAGGTTCCCGCCCCGCACAGCGCCGGACGCTATCATCGGCCGACGCAGCCGGCGCTCTATATCACGCTTGAGGCGGACTGGGCGGTGATTGCGATTGGGCGCTACCTGCTGGCTGATCGGAATGAGCGCGTTGTCGTGCCGTTGGAGCTGAACCGAGCGGACGTGTTCGACCAGCGCGACCTTGCCGCCTGCGCGGCGCTGGGGATTGGTCCACAGGCCTCTCAGGTACGCTGGAACGACGAACTCGCCGCAGGGCGCGAACCGCCGTCATGGCTCGCTTCCGATGCTGCGCGCGCCGCCGGGGCAGACGGGATCATCGATGTATCGCGCGGGATTGCGGGCGGCTGGCATGTTTGCTTGTTCCGCTGGAACACCCCTGACGCACCGCAAATCCGCGTGGCTGGCGATGCACAGATCTGCGATTATTGGGCAGCACGGGATCGCTGGCCAGCGCCAGAAGGCTGGGCGCTTCCCCCGCATCTTGCCGGGCGCCAAGTCTTGCGAAATTGATAGCATGGTGATATCAAAGGCGGATGGAACAGGCCATCATCCGCAAGCTGAAGGACGGTACGCTCGCGCCGTATCGTGCGGTCGCCAAGGCGAAAGGCACTTCACTAGAGGCTGAATTGCGCGAAGTGATCGAACGCAACGTGCCGGTGCCCAAACTTGATCCCGCTTCCCGGCTGGCATTAGCGCGCAAACTGCAGGCCAAGACACTGAAACCGAATGGGGACAGCACGGCTTTCATTCGCTGGTCGCGCGATACGAATGCCGGGCGACTTCCCGGCAGTGCTGGATTTGAAGATGACCGCACTGGTGATTGACGCCTGTGTGGCGATCAAATTCGTTACGCGAGAGCAAGGCACGGATCAGGCCAACGCCATTCTGGCATCCGACAATGCGTTGATCGCGCCAGATTTAATGCAGATCGAAACCGCGCATGGTCTGTGGAAAAAAGTCGCAGCTCAGGAAATTGACCAAGCTGAGGCGATAGAAGGGTTGGCGACTCTGCCAGAATTTTTCGAGCGGTTTGTTCCAGCTTCGGCGCTTCTGCGGCAGGCCCAAACCCTGTCATTCACTCTGGCTCATTCGATCTACGATTGTATCTACCTCGCACTTGCGCTGGGCGAAGCGGCACCGTTGGTTACCGCCGACAAGAAATTCTGGAACGCCGTCAAACGCGCCGGTTTCGGCGACCATGTGCAATTGCTTGAATGGCCGCGTTCAACGCAATAACTTGCGCAGCTCTAATGCAGCTGAGGATTCACCCATGCGCTACGAAGTCACCGGCACCACCATGCAGACCGTTTCGATCGATTTGGCGCAGGGCGAATCGCTGTACAGCCAGACCGCCAGCATGGCGTGGATGTCGCCGTCGATCCGGATGGATACGCACACCGGCGGCGGGATCTTTGCCGGGATCAAGCGGGCGCTCGCAGGCGGCGGGATTTTCATTACCGAGTTCACTGCCGAAGGTAGCGGGCATATTGCCTTTGCGCCGCGCTTTCCCGGGCAGATCGTGCCGATCACGCTCGCGCCGGGGCAGTCGCTGATTTGCCGCAAGGAGACCTTCCTTTGCGCCGAGAAGACCATCGAACTGGAAATCGCGTTCCAGCAGCGGCTCGGCGCGGGGTTCTTCGCGGGCGAAGGCTTCATCATGCAGAAAGTCACCGGGCCGGGCACGGTGTTCCTCGACCTGTCGGGTGAGGTGGTCGAAAAGACGCTCGCGCCGGGCGAGCAGCTGCTGGTCCATGCCGGGCATGTCGGGATGCAGGAGCCGTCGGTCGATATCGACATCAAGATGATGCGCGGCTTCCGCAACGTGCTGTTCGGCGGCGAAGGGCTGTTCCTCGCCACGCTGACCGGGCCGGGCAAGATCTGGCTGCAATCGATGC
>JARXKR010000187.1:2907-4178 GCA_030271565.1 Pseudomonadota bacterium | reverse complement strand
AGAAAGCCGGAGGGGCCCCGCAATTGTGCGGATCAGCCAGCGATCGGTTAGAATGCTAGAAAGGCACAAGCATGGCTCTATATGAGCACGTGTTCCTGGCGCGCCAGGACCTTAGCCAAGCGCAAGTCGATGCGCTGGCCGCGACCGCCACCGAGATTGTTGAAGCCGGCGAAGGCAAGGTCACCAAGACCGAGTCCTGGGGCCTCAAGAACCTCGCCTACAAGATCAAGCGCAACCGCAAGGCGCACTTCGTGATGCTCAACATCGAGGCCCCCGCGGGCGTCGTGGCCGAGCTCGAACGCCAGACCGGGATCAACGAAGACGTGATCCGGTGGATGACCGTCAAGGTCGAAGAGCACGAAGCCGGCCCCAGCGTAATGATGCGCAAGAACGACCGTGAGCGCACCAAGCGCCGCGAACGCGAGGAGTACTAAGTCATGGCTCGCGCATTTTTCCGCCGCCGCAAAAGCTGCCCGTTCTCTGCCAAGGGCGCGCCCGCGATCGATTACAAGGACACGCGTCTGCTGCAGGGCTATATGTCCGAACGCGGCAAGATCGTGCCCAGCCGGATCACCGCCGTTTCTGCCAAGAAGCAGCGCGAACTGGGCCAGGCGATTAAGCGGGCCCGCCAACTGGGCCTCTTGCCCTACCTCGTGAAGTAAGGGGAGCAAACACATGGATATCATCCTCCTCGAACGTATCGAGAAGCTTGGCACGATCGGCGACATCGTCTCGGTCAAGGACGGTTACGCGCGCAATTACCTGTTGCCCGGCAAAAAGGCGCTGCGCGCCAATGCCGCCAACAAGAAGGTGTTCGAAGCCAACCGCGGCAAGATCGAAGCTGACAACGCGTCGCGCCGCGGCGAAGCCGAAACGCATTCGGCCAATGTCGAAGGCAAGTCGGTGGTGCTGATCCGCGCCTCGTCGAACGCCGGCCAGCTCTACGGTTCGGTTTCGGTGCGCGACATCGTCGATGCGCTCAACGCCGATGGCGCGGGCATCGTAAAGTCGATGGTCGTGCTCGAACGTCCGATCAAGACGATCGGCGTGACCGAGGTCAAGGTTACACTGCATCCCGAAGTGGTGGTGACCGTCAAGGTCAACGTCGCACGTTCGCCTGACGAAGCTGAACAGCAGGCTGCTGGCGTCGATGTGCTCAAGGCCATGTTCGAAGACGAAGCCGCAGCCGATGCTGTGTCCGAGTTCGAAGGCGGCGGCGGCGAACTGCCCGAAGACGAAGCGGCTCCGGCTGCTGAAGCTCCGGCCGCAGA
>JARXKR010000187.1:0-2807 GCA_030271565.1 Pseudomonadota bacterium | reverse complement strand
GCTATAAGCCCGCGATGAAGATGACAGAAAAGCACATCGCGGAATTGGTCCGCGTTTACGACCTCGCCGTGGCTACCCTGCAAGCCGACATTGCCGCCTTTGCAGCCCACGGCACCCTTCCCCCCGCCGATCGCCGCGAGACGCGCGCCTGGTGCTATCCCGAAGTGCGGGTGCACTATGCGGGCGAGCAAACCGCCAATAACTACACCCGCGCGTTCGGGCGGCTGGCGCACCCCGGCAGCTTTGCCACCACGGTGACCCGCCCGGCATTGTTTGCCGATTACCTCACCGAACAGCTTGGACTGCTGAGTGAAGACTACACGATCGAAATCGAAATCGGGCGTTCTGCGCAGGAAATCCCGTTCCCCTACGTGATCGACGCCAACTCGGGCCTCGGCACGGTCAGCCCGCAGGAGATCGCGCGTCATTTCCCGACCACCGAACTGGCGCTGATCGGCGATGAGCTGGCGGATGGGATGGACATATCCTCGGACGACGGGAGCCACCCGCTGGCGCTGTTCGATGCGCTGCGCACCGATTTCAGTCTGGCCCGGCTGGCGCACTATACTGGTACCCGGATCGAAGACTTCCAGCGGTTCATCCTGTTCACCAACTACCACCGCTATGTCGATGAATTCGTCGACTGGGCCGGGATGCATTTGGGGGACGAGGAATTTGTTGCACTGACCGGCGCAGGCGGGCTCGAACTGACCACCAAGACCAAGGACGCGCGCAGCAAGCTGTCGGATACCGCGTGGCGGCGCCATCAGATGCCGGCCTATCACATGATCCGTCCGGACAATTCAGGAATTACTCTGGTCAACATCGGGGTAGGGCCGAGCAATGCCAAGACGATCTGCGATCACCTTGCGGTGCTGCGCCCCGAGGCATGGCTGATGATCGGGCATTGCGGGGGCCTGCGCGATACCCAGCGGATCGGCGATTATGTGCTGGCGCACGCTTACCTGCGCGATGACAACGTGCTCGATACGGTATTGCCACCCGAAATCCCGATCCCGGCGATTGCCGAAGTGCAGATCGCGCTGGCGCAGGCGGCCGAGATGGTCAGCGGCGATGTTGGTGCGAACCTCAAGAAGCGGATGCGCACCGGCACCGTTGCGACCACCGATGACCGCAACTGGGAACTGCGCTACACCCACAGCTCCCAGCGGCTCAGCCTCAGCCGGGCGATCGGGATCGACATGGAGAGCGCGACGATTGCAGCGCAGGGTTACCGCTTCCGCGTACCCTACGGCACGCTGCTGTGCGTCTCGGACAAGCCGCTCCACGGCGAGATCAAGCTGCCGGGCCAAGCCAACCGTTTCTACGAGGAAGCGATTGCCTCGCACCTGCTGATCGGGATCACCGCCTGCAGCCTGCTCCGCGCCGAGGGGGCACGCCTTCACAGCCGCAAACTTCGCGCGTTCCACGAGCCGCCATTCCGGTGAGCGCAGCCACCACGATGGAGCACGCGCTGATGCTGTTGGCCGAGCGCGACATCGAACTGCGCCATGGTCTGTACGAACGGTTCTTTGCCTGCTTCCCGGAGCGCCGCGCAGAGTTCCTCTGCCCGGAGGCGACCTCGGTGCGGATGACCGACGAGACGCTGCAACTGCTCTATGGACTGGCCGGCGGTGAAAAGTGGGTCTGGCCGCTGGTCGCTGAATTGGTCGCCACGCATCAGGCTTATGGTGCCTTGCCGCTGGCGGAGTTCGACGCATTTGTCGATATGTTGGTCGAGGAGCTCGAAGCGGCGCTGGGCGCAGACTGGACCGGCGACCAAGCCGATGCCTGGGGCGAGCAGTCCGAAGCTCTGAAGACAATGATCGGCAAAGCCCAAGCCGAATGGGACCTCGTCCTGCCGCGCGGCTAACGCAACAGGAAATCGCGGATCGCAATTCCCAGGTCGGGCTTGGTGACGCAGCTCATGTGAGTGCCGGGGATGACCGCCAGTTCGGCGTTGGGCAGCGCTGCGACCAGATCGTCCGGCGAGCCATTGTCGCGATCCAGATCGCCGCATACGACCAGCGTGGGCATCGTGACCGTGGCGAGCTGCGCCGGATCGGTATTGGCCATCGCGCCAAGCAGCAATCGCGCCGCGATCCGATCGACGTTCATGCTCTTCATAAACTGAACAGCAAAATAGGCCGGATCGCCGTGCTTGACTGCATCGAACCGGTCGATTGCATCGACGAAGAAGGCACCTCGCCCGCTCCCGCCAGTGAGGCCTTTGAGCCCCATCCCGCCCAGCGCCAAACGCCGGGGAGTGAGTCCGCTGATGACCCCGCGCACGCTGGTCCGCGCGCCGAGCGAGAAGCCGCACAGGTCGTATTCGGTCAAGCCAATGTGCGCGATCAGCGCCTCCAGATCGCGCGCCAGTACGTCGGGCGGATAGGCCGCCGGATCGTGCGGCGCGGCACTCTCACCGTGCGCGCGCAGGTCGGGCATGAGGCACTCGAACCCGGCCTCGGCCAGCACGGCAGCGTGGCCCCATTTGACCCAATTCATCTCGGCGCTGGAAAACAGTCCGTGGAGCAGCACCAGCGGGCGGCCTGTGCCCAGGCGGTGCAGTGCCAATTCGGCACCGCCAACGCCGCGATAAAACTCCATGCTCAGCTCTCGCCTATCATCGAGCCGAGGATCCCGCCGACCACTGCCGCCCCGGCCCCGGTGCGCAGCATCGATCCGCCGCCGCGCTCGCCATTGCCCAGCGGCAGATAGCGCCCGATCTCCTCGGCCAGGTTCATGATCGGCATCGATTGCAGCCAGATCTTGCCCGGCCCGGTCAGCGTGGCGAGGAACAGCCC
>JARXKR010000186.1 GCA_030271565.1 Pseudomonadota bacterium | reverse complement strand
GGCATGGTCGCGTCGGTCAGCTGTTCTTGCTTGATCCGGCCCTTGTCCTCGCCAGTCTGGCGCGCCGGATCGCTGTCGTCCTTGCCGTCATGATGGGCGGGATGTTGCTTGGCCATGATGCTGCTCCGTGTCTGCGCAACCTGCGTCTGTGCAAACTGAACGCACCGCGCGGCAAAGCGTTGCCTGCTGGCCTCACGCGGTTCGGTCGCGGTCGCTGGTGCGCAGCTGCGGCTTCGCGGCTAGCTGGCCCTCTTCCATGATCTGCGCGCGGAACTCATCGCGCTTTTCGTGGATCGAGGCGATCACCGGGCCCATCGCCACGCCCAGATCGACCAGCACGGCTTCGGACAATTGCAGCGAGCTTTCGAGCGTTTCGGGCACCGCGTGGCTGGCCCCGGCGCGGTACAGCGCAGCGGCGTGGCTGGCATCGCGCGCGCGGGCGATGATCGGCAGGTCGGGATACCCCATGCGCAAGCGGCGCACGTGGCGCTGCACCGCCACCGGCTCGTCCATGGTGAAGATCACCGCAGTGGCATCGGCCAAGCCGAGCCGTTCGAGCGCATCGCTGCGCCCGGCATCGGCATAGCGCGCGGTGAGCCCGTCGGCGCGCGCGGCCTTGACCAGTTCGGGGTCGATATCGATTGCCACATAGGCCTGGCCATGGACGCGCAGCATCTGGGCGACCAAGCGTCCGACCCGCCCGCAGCCGACCACGATGGCGTGTTCGTCGGCCAGCGTGTCATTGCCTTGCAAATGTCCGGAAATGTCCACCCGCCGCGCCAGCCAGCGCCCGCCAATCGCCAGGATCGGAGTCACGGTGAGCCCGAGCGCAGTGACGATTTCCCAGAACTGTGCCGCCGACGGAGCGATTAACTTGCCCGCTTGCGCCGCGCCCACCACGATCAACGTGGTCTCGGATGGGCTGGCGAGCAGGATCCCGGTCTCAGTCGAGGTACTTAGCCGCGCACCCGACATGCGCAGCAGCAGGGCAGTAACCAGCGCTTTGGCCCCAAGCACGAGCGCGGTCGCCAGCAACACTTCGCCAAGCCGCGCCCAGACGACTGACAGATCGAGCCCCATCCCGACGGTGAGCAGAAAAACCCCCAGCGCCAGCCCTTTGAACGGGGCGATCATGTGTTCGACCTCGCCGCTGTATTCGGTTTCGGCGATCAACAGCCCGGCAACCAGGGCGCCGACAATGGGCGACAAGCCCACCGCACCCGTGGCGAGCGAGGCGAGGATCACGACGAGCAGGCTGACCGCAAAAAACAGCTCGGGGCTTTTGGTCCGGGCGGCTTGGTCAAACAGCTTGGGCAGTACGAAGCGCCCGCCGATCAGCAGCACGGCCATGACCACTGTGCCCAGCCCGAGTGTGCGCAGCAGCGCGGCCATATCGTTGCCCGCGCCGTCGCGCCCCAGCGCGCCGAGCAGGAACAGGATCGGCACCAGCGCGATATCTTCAAACAGCAGCATGGCCAGCGCGGCGCGGCCCACGGGGGTGTTCTGGTCGGCGATGCGCAGCACCAGCGCGGTCGAGGACAGCGCCAGCGCCAGCCCCAGCGCGGCGGCGGTCGCGAGCGAATTGCCCAGTGCCGTCAACACCAGAGCAATTAGCAGCGCGCAGCCCAGCAGCTCCTTCGCGCCCAATCCGAACACGTCGGCGCGCATCGCCCACAACCGCTTGAACGACAGCTCCAGCCCGACCGAAAACAGCAGCAGCACGATGCCGAAATCGGCAAACGGTTCGAGCCGGTGCGGATCGCTGATCGTGACGTAATTCAGCCAGGGCAACTGTTTCACGGCACTGCCCAGCCCGAACGGGCCGACCAGCACGCCGACCAGGATGAACCCGATCACCGGGGTGATGCGGAACCGGGCGAACAGCGGAATGACGATCCCGGCGGCGGCCAGGATCACCAGGCCGTCGCTGAGCAGCGAAGTGGGCTGAATTGTGATCGGGGCGGCCATGCTTGCGTTGTGGGTGTGCGGCGCGCAAATGTCACGCCATGGTGCGCGAAAACCCGGATGCGATCGTGGTCGGCGGTGGTCCCGCCGGGATGATGGCGGGCTATCTGCTGGCGCGCGCCGGGGTGCGGGTCACGGTACTGGAAAAGCATGCCGACTTCTTTCGCGATTTCCGCGGCGACACGGTGCACCCCTCGACGATGCAGGTGCTTGATGAGCTCGGCTTGCTGGAAGCCTTCCTGAAGCGTCCGCACAACCGGATCGACCGCGCCGAACTCAACTGGAACGGGCGCGCGATGACCATCGGTGATCTCTCGCACCTCAACATGCCCGCGCCGTTCATCGCGATGATGCCGCAGTGGGAGTTCCTCGATTTTCTGCGCGACGAAGCGGCCAGATTGCCCGCATTTTCGCTGCGCATGTCGGCCCCGGTCAACGGCTTCATCGATGAAGGCGGACGGATCGCCGGGGTGCGGCTGGGCGAAGGCAGCACGCTTCGCGCCGGGCTGACGATCGCCTGCGATGGCCGCACATCGCTCGCGCGCGACATGCTGCCGCTCGAATCGCTCGGCGCGTCAATCGACGTGTTTTGGTTTGCCGTGCCCAAGCAGGGCGCGGGCCAGGCCTTGCGCGGGGTCGTGGCGGGCGAGCAACTGATCGTGATGATCGACCGGGGAGATTACTGGCAATGTGCGTTCGTGATCGCCAAGGGCGGCGCGGAGGCAGTGAGGGCGCGCGGGATTGCCGCATTCCGCGCCGATATTCTGACCGCCGCGCCTGAGCTGACGGGGCTCGAAGTCGCTTTGCCCGATTGGGACAAGGTCAGCCTGCTCAATGTTTCGCTCGACCGGCTGACGCAATGGTCTCGCCCCGGCTTGCTGGCGATCGGCGATGCGGCGCACGCGATGAGCCCGGTCGGCGGGATTGGGATCAACCTCGCGATCCAGGATGCAGTGGCGACCGCCAACGCGCTTGCTGCGCCGCTTGCCCGCGGCGAACCCGTCGATGGATTGCTATCCAAAGTGCAAGCGCGGCGCTGGCTGCCGACCCGGCTGGTGCAGGGTGCCCAACGTGCGATGCACGAGCGCGTGCTGCGGCCGCTAATGCTCGGTGATCTGGCGAAACCCGGGCGTCCGCCGTTGGCAGTGCGGATGCTCAACCGCTTCCCGCTGCTGCAACGGATTCCGGGCTACCTGATCGGTCACGGAATTCGCATGGAACATGTCCGCTCGCCGCGAGCAGACGTCTAATTCACTTCCAGTTCTGCATTTCCTTGTCGAGGTTCGCCACAACCGCCGCGAAGAAGCCTTCGGTGGTCAGCCAGGCCTGATCGGGTCCGATCAGGATCGCGAGATCCTTGGTCATCTTGCCGCTTTCGACGGTGTCGATGCAGACCCGCTCAAGCGTTTCGGCAAAGCGCACCACGTCGGGGGTATTGTCGAATTTGCCGCGATAGATCAGCCCGCGGGTCCAAGCGAAAATGCTGGCGATCGGGTTGGTGCTTGTCGCCTTGCCCTGCTGGTGCTGGCGGTAATGGCGAGTAACCGTGCCATGCGCGGCTTCGGCTTCGACCGTCTTGCCGTCGGGGGTCATCAGCACCGAGGTCATCAGCCCCAATGAGCCGAAGCCCTGCGCGACCTGGTCTGACTGGACGTCGCCGTCGTAATTCTTGCACGCCCAGACGAACTTGCCTGACCACTTGAGCGCCGAGGCGACCATGTCATCGATCAGGCGGTGCTCGTATGTGATCCCGGCCGCCGCGAACTTCTCCTTGAAGCCTTCGGTCGTGTAAATCTCCTCGAACAGGTCCTTGAAGCGGCCATCATAGGCCTTGAGGATGGTGTTCTTGGTCGAAAGGTACACTGGCCAGCCGAGCCCCAGTCCGTAATTGAGGCTGGCGCGGGCAAAGTCGCGGATCGAATCGTCTAGGTTGTACATCGCCAGCGCGACGCCGGGCGAGGGGTAGTGGAACACTTCCTCGTCGATCTTGCTGCCATCGTCGCCTTCCCACACCAGCCGCAGCTTGCCGGGTCCGGGGACGAGGAAATCGGTTGCCTTGTATTGGTCACCAAAAGCATGGCGGCCAACCACGATCGGATCGGTCCAACCGGGGATCAGCCGCGGCACGTTCTGCATCACGATCGGCTCGCGGAAGACCACGCCGCCCAGGATGTTGCGGATCGTGCCGTTGGGGCTCTTCCACATTTTCTTGAGGC
>JARXKR010000185.1 GCA_030271565.1 Pseudomonadota bacterium | reverse complement strand
TTGACGTTCTCGCCGTGGGCGAAGCTTTGCTCGGCCCCGGCGAGGTAGAACTGCCACATGCGGAACAGCTTGGCGTCGTAGAGCTTGGTGATCTCGGCTTCGTGCAAGGTGGTCCGGCGGTACCATTCGGCGATTGTGTAGGCGTAGTGATAGCGCAGCAGCTCGACATCGCCGATCTCCCAGCGGGTCTGCTCCATCGCGCGGGTGAGTTCGCTTAGCGCCGGGATATAGCCGCCCGGGAAGACGTATTTGCGGGTCCACTTGTCGGTGGTGCCGGGGCCGTCGACCCGGCCGATGGTGTGGGTGAGCATGATCCCGTCGACGGCGAGCAAATTGTTTGTCTTGGCAAAGTACTCGCGGAAGTGAGGCGCGCCGATGTGTTCGATCATCCCGACGCTGGTGATCCGGTCGAACGGGCCCTCGACGTCGCGGTAATCCATCAGCTTGAACTGGACTTTGTCCGACACACCTGCGGCCTCGGCACGTTCGTTGGCGAACTTGACCTGATCCGGCGCGAGGCTGACCCCGACAACTTCGATCCCGTAATGGCGGTTGAGGTAGAGCCCAAGCCCGCCCCAGCCGCAGCCGATGTCGAGCAGGCGCATCCCTTCGCACTTGCCCGGTTCAAGCCGAAGCTTGGCCGCGATCAGCGCCAGCTTGTCGAGCTGCGCACGCTCGAGCGAATTGGCCGGGTCGGTGAAGTAGGCCATCGTGTAAAGCCGGTTTTCATCGAGAAACAGCTCGTAGAACTGGCGGGTCAGGTCGTAGTGGTGGGCGACATTGCTGCTCGCCTTGGCGCGCAGATTGACTTGGTCGGCCTTGGCCATGACCCAGTCGAGCGAGCGCTTGAACCGGCTCGGCGCCTCGATCGAACCGCGGCCGCTGTTGGCGTTCATCATCACCAGCAGAACCATGTCGCGGACGTCGTGCGGCGGTTCGATCACCATCCGCCCGTCCATGTAGGCCTCGCCCGCGCCGACCCGCGGGTCTTTCGCCACATGCAGGGCGGCGCCCTTGTCAGTGAAGCGGATTGTAACGGGCTGGGCTGCGGGATCGCCGTAATGGTACAACTTGCCGTCGTAGTCGCGGACCACCAGCTGGCCTTCCTTGACCATGGCGCGGAGCATTTTGTCGAGTAACCACATAAGAATCGGAACCTATTCAGCCGCGCAAAATGCGCAACCGGAAATCAAGCAGGCCAGCCCAGCGCCGCGCTGAGCTGCCACAGACCGAGTACCAGAAACAGCAGCGCGGCGACCGCGCGGGTGGCGCTGAGCGAGACCCGCTTGATGATCGCCTCACCCAGAAACACCGCCGGGCCATTGGCCAGCATCATCCCCAGCGTGGTCCCCGCCGCGACCACCAGCACGCTGTGATAATGTGCAGCGAGCGCAATGGTTGCGATCTGGGTCTTGTCACCCATCTCGACCAGGAAAAACGATACCACTGTGGTCAGGAAGGCGCTGCCGTGGCTGCGCACCGCATGGTCGACATCGTCAAGCTTGTCCGGAACCAGCGTCCAGGCGGCCATTGCAATGAACCCCACCGCCACCGCCACCCTGAACCACTGCGCTTCGAGCAGTCCGGCGACTTCGGTTCCGACCAAGGCAGCCAGCGCATGATTGGCGATGGTGGCGACAAGGATGCCCGCCAAGATCGCCCACGGCGCGCGCAGCCGTGCGGCGAGCACGATCGCCAGCAGCATGGTCTTGTCGCCGATCTCGGCGAGCGCGACGACGGCAGTTGAAGTTAGGAAGGCCTCGATCACTGCGACATCTCAATCCCGTTCGTGGTGAGGAGGGACTGAGCGAAGCGAAGGCCTGTCTCGAACCACCCGGCACCCCGCATGGTCCTTCGAGACGGGCTTTCAGCCAAAGGCTTCAATCCCTCCTCAGGAAGAACGGAGATTGTTTCGGCTTCGATCATTGGCGCGCCAGGTAGAGCACGTCGCGCGACTGCGCCAGCAGGTGTTGGCCCGAATCGATAAACAGCGTCTCGCCGCTGGCGAGCCAGCCGTGGGCGAGAAACAGCGCGGCTTCGGCGAGTTCTTCGGGGTCGGTCAGCCGGTGCAGCAGATTCATCCGCCCGCTGCGTTCATGCTCCTCGTCACGCTGGTCGTGGCTGGGGAGCATCGCGCCGGGGGCGAGGCCATAGATCCGCGTTGCCGGATCGATTGCAGCCATAGCCAGCATCCGCACCGTTGCAGCGAGCGCGTGCTTGGCCATGGTGTAGCTGAAGAAGTCGGGGTTGGGATTGGCCAGCTTCTGGTCGAGGAAATGGATCACCCGCTTGCCGCCGGTACTTTGGGCCGAAGCAAGGAATGCCTGCGCCATGCGGGTCGGGGTTTCGGCATTGACCGTCATCGCCTCGGTAAAGACGGCCGGGTCGATCGCTTGCGCGGTATCGGGTTTGAACACAGCGGCGGAATTGATCAGCACGCGCCAGTCGGGCAGCCGGTCGGCCAGTTCGGCGATCATCGCCAAGGCAGCATCGCCGTCGATCAAATCGCATTGCACCACCTCGGCTGAGGGCAGCGTGGCTGCGAGCAAGTTTGCTTCTTCGGGTGAATGGCCAGCATGGATCACAACGTGCCAGCCAGCCTGACCAAAGCGCTGTGCCAGCACTGCGCCAATCCGTTTGGCGGCGCCGGTTATAAGAACTGCAGGAATTTGGGGGGGTCGGGCCATCCCCCGTGGCTTGGCGGAGGATGGCCCGTCAGGTCAACACCTGGATTGATTAGCGGCAGCGAGGACCTACCTACAGCGAGTCTGGCCGCGATCGACCTCGCGGCCCAGCAATGCGCCAGCAGCGGCGCCAAGGATCGTACCGGTCGAGCGGTCGCCATTACGGTCGACCGAGCGGCCGAGCAAGGCACCCAGCGCCGCGCCGACCAGCAAACCGGTCGTGCCGTTGCCGCGGCGGCAGTAATAGCGCCCATCGTCGCCGCGCCAGTAATTGATGCCGTTGTCGGTGCTCTGGTATTGGCGCTGGTAATCGCCGCCACGGTCGTAGTTGTCATAACGTTCGTGATGGCGGCGACCGTGCGCCGGGGCCCACGGCGGCGGATCGCCGAACGCCGGGACCGAAGTCAGCGCGGTGGCGGCGATAACGCCAGCGAGGATTGTCTTGTTCATCGCCCTGTTCCTTTCATCCGATTGCATATCTCTCGCCGCCATCAAGCAGCGCCGTTTACAACCACAGATGAACACTGCGACGAGTTGCGCGCAGGCGGGACGGAGCGAGCCTGCGCCGCGATAATTCGTTGAATATTTCGGACTGCCGCGACGCTTATTCGGCTTTGGGCTTATCCTTGGCTGCTGCGGTTTCGCTCGGCTTAGCGCCCGGGGGTGGATCCTTGGCCCACGGATTGGTTGGCGCCGCTGTGCTTTTTGCAGAGGGCTTGGTGTCCGCCAGGTTGGCACCGACTTTGGGATCGGGGCCCGCGCCGTCCTTGCTCCACGGATTGGGTTTCGCCGAACCACCCGCAGCGACCGCGGCGTCGGGGGCCTTGGCCTTGCCCGAGCAGCCGGCCAGCGGCAGCGCGGCGAGGGCGAGCAGAATAAGGGCACGTTTCATCGGCGGGAAATCTCCTGTTACGCAGCTGCATAGCGGGAAAGGCCTAACAGGCGGTTGCTGCGGTGAAGGTCAGCCGAGCGCAGCCTGCTTCTCATCAGCCAGCCGATCGAGTTCGGCGCGGGTCATTTTCTGCGCGGTGGTCTTGAGCTGGCCGCAGGCGGCGTCGATATCGCGGCCTCTGGGCGTACGCACCGGGGCGCTGATCCCGGCATCGAACACGATGTCGGAAAAGCGTTTGATCCGCGCAGGAGTCGAGCATTCGTAGATTGCACCGGGCCACGGGTTAAACGGGATCAGGTTGACTTTGGCCGGCAGGTTGTACTGCTTGATCAGCCGCACCAGCTCGCGCGCATCGGCGTCGCTGTCGTTCTTGTCCTTGAGCATCACGTACTCGAACGTGATCCGCCGCGCGTTCGAGGCGCCGGGGTAATCGGCGCAGGCCTGCAGCAGTTCCTCGATGCCATATTTGCGGTTGATCGGCACGATCTCGTCGCGCACCACCTTGTTGGTGGCATGGAGCGAGACCGCGAGGTTGACCCCGATCTCCGCCCCGGCGCGCGCCATCATCGGCACCACGCCGCTGGTCGAAAGCGTGATCCGGCGGCGCGACAGGCC
>JARXKR010000184.1 GCA_030271565.1 Pseudomonadota bacterium | reverse complement strand
ACATAGACGATCGGGTTGCCGATCCCGGTGGCGGCGGAATAGAAGATCTTGTCCTGATCGGCCACGCCCACGGTCATCGCGTTGACGAGGATGTTGCCGTCGTAGGCGCTGTGGAAATTTGTCTCGCCGCCTACGGTGGGCACGCCGACGCAGTTACCATAGCCGCCGATCCCCGCGACCACGCCTTTGACCAGCGCCTTCATCTTGGGGTGATCGGGGCGGCCGAAACGCAGCGCGTTGAGGTTCGCCACCGGGCGCGCGCCCATCGTGAACACGTCGCGCAGAATCCCGCCAACCCCGGTCGCTGCGCCTTGGTACGGCTCGATGTAGCTGGGGTGGTTGTGGCTCTCCATCTTGAAGATGCAGGCTAGATTGTCGCCGATGTCGATCACCCCGGCATTTTCGCCCGGGCCGCAGATCACCCACGGAGCTTCGACCGGCAATTTCTTCAGGTGCAGGCGGCTCGATTTGTACGAGCAATGCTCGGACCACATCACCGAAAAAATGCCAAGCTCGACCAGGTTCGGCTCGCGCCCGAGCGCGTGGAGGACGCGAGCGTATTCGTCTTCGGACAGCCCGTGGGCGGCGACGACATCTGCGGTGATTGCGCTGTCAGAATTTGGCATGCGCGGGCGCATAGCGGCCTGGGGGGATTCGGGCTAGTGCGTGCGGGAGCCTTGTGCGACGCTTTTCCCCATCCACCATGCTGTCAGTGTGACCAGGCCATAGGCGACGAAGGCCAGATAAGTCGTGCCATGAGTGACTTCGGGCGCGACCGGGCCGAACCAGTTGAACAGCTGCAAGCCGAGCATCAAGACGCCCAGCACCAGCGCGCGGCCCAGCAGCGGCTGCCGCGCGCGGACATAGAGCCACAGCGCGCCGAAAGTGATCGCCAGTTCGAGCGGCATTTCGATCGCCGGATAATTCCACAAGGCGAGGCCGAATTTGGGCGGGCCACCGGCAATCGTCAGGTCAGGCACATGAACCAGCAAGTCGAGCAGCCAGTGCGACAGCACCACCGCGCCCGCCAGCACTCCGGAAGTACCGTCACGCAGCACCAGCCAGACCACTATGGCAAAGCCGGCGCTCCACGCCAGAGCACCCAGCAGACTATGCGTGTATGGCATCGAATAGAGATCGAGCGGGCTGACCGCGCTGATCCCGGGGGTCATCCGCATGTGCTCGACCCCGAGCAACACGAACAGAAAGAACGCCCAGTCGACCAGCTGCGCGGCAATGAACAATGCCCCGAGCCCGGGCCGCTTGCGCCGCGCGGCTACCGCCAGCGCAGGTGCCCAGTGCCCGATAAACACCAGAGCAGGCCTTAGACCGGTCCGCCGAAGCGAGTGACCACGAAGGTGGCAACTCCGGCAGCGAACCCGCTGGCGACGGTGCCCCAGGCCATGTCGATCAGCGTGATGTGGCTCGGCCAGACTTTCATCGTCGCCTGGTTGGTCAGATCGTAGGCTGCGTAGGCAAACAGCCCGAGCAGCGCGCCGTGCATCACCGACAGCGGAACCCCGGCGAACATCGACATGCCCGACCCGGCGTTGCTCAGGATGCCGGGAACCACGGCGAAGTAGGTCAAGCCGGCAATGAAAATGACATAAAAAGTGATCGCGGGTGCGAGCCGGAACTTGTCGGCGAACAACTCGCCCAGCGCGGGCCGATACAGCAGCGGGCCGGCATTACGCAGCCACACCGCATCGAGGATCCCGAAGACCAACGCCGTTGCGACGTAGGCCATGACAATTTTTGCGTACATAAAACTCCCCAGGCGGCCCGTGCCGCTGCGGTCCTGTACTTGACCGTTGGGAGCTGCGCGGTCAATGCTCTTGGGTATGAGCCAAGCCGATCCCGAAATTGCCGCGATGAGCTTCGAAGACGCGCTGCGCGGCCTCGAAGAGGTCGTGCGCGGCCTTGAAAGCGGCGAAGTTCCGCTCGACGCGACGATCAGCCTGTACGAGCGCGGCGAGCAGCTGCGCGCGCACTGCCAGGCGCGGCTCGATGCGGCGCAAGCGCGGATCGAGCAAGTCGTGGCCAATGCCGCGGGGCAGGCCAGCGGCACCCAGCCGTTCGATCCCGAACCGGGGCGCTGAGCATGACCAAGGGCGGGGCTGGCGCGCCCGATCCGCAACTCGCTGGCGCGCTTGCCGGGATCGCCCGCGATGTCGATGCGATGTTCGATGCGCTGCTCACGCCGCCGGGGGATAGCCGCGACGCTCTGATCGCGGCGATGCGTCACGCCGCGATCGGCGGCGGCAAACGCCTTCGCCCGCTGCTGCTGGTCACCACGGCAGCGATGTTCAAGGTCGACCGCACGCAAGCAATGCGGGCCGCCATCGCGATCGAAGCCATCCACGCCTATTCGCTCGTTCATGACGATCTGCCGTGCATGGACGACGATGCCATGCGCCACGGCAAGCCGAGCGTGCATGTGGCCTTCGATGAAGCGACCGCGGTGCTGGCGGGCGATGCCCTGCAGGCCTTTGCCTTCGAAGTCCTGTCCGATCCCGCGACCAGCGGCGATCCGTTCGTGCGGGCCGAACTGGTCCAGGTACTGGCCTCGGCCGCCGGGACCGGGGGTATGGTCGGCGGGCAGGTGATGGATATCGCGGGGGAAGGGCAGGCGCTTGATCTGCATGCGATCACCCGGTTGCAGCAGCTCAAGACCGGGGCGCTATTGGCTGCTGCCGTCGAGATGGGCGCGGTGCTGGGCAAGGTCGCGCCCGAAGGCCGCACGCATTTGCGCCGCTATGCCCGCGACGTCGGCCTCGCCTTCCAGATCGCCGACGACCTGCTCGATCACGAGGGCGACGAGGCCCGCGCCGGCAAGGCGCTGCGCAAGGATGCGGCGGCGGGCAAGCAGACGTTTGTGGCCCTGCTCGGCGCCGAACGTGCCCGCGAACAGGCCCGCCTGCTGACCGAGCAAGCCATTGCGCATCTCGCCCAGCACGGGCAGGAAGCAGATGTGCTGCGCAGCGTGGCGCGGTATATCGTGGAGAGGGACCACTGAATGACCAAGCGGATCGGCGTGTACCCGGGCACTTTCGACCCGATAACCCTGGGCCACATGGACATCATTGAGCGCGGCGCGAAGCTGGTCGATGAGCTGATCATCGGGGTGACTACCAACATCGCCAAGACGCCGATGTTCAACGACAACGAGCGGATCGCGATGGTCGAACGCGAGGTTGCCGGGATTGGGAACGCAAAGATCCGCGTGGTCGGGTTCAACTCGCTGCTGATGGATTTCGCCGAAGCACAGCGCGCGCAAGTGGTAATCCGCGGCATTCGCGGGGTGACCGATTTCGAATACGAGTATCAGCTCACCGGCATGAACCGCCAGCTCAACGACCGGGTCGAAACGGTTTTCCTGATGGCCGATGTCGCGCTGCAGCCGATTGCCTCGCGGCTGGTCAAGGAAATCGCGCTTTATGGCGGCGAGATTTCGAAGTTTGTCAGCAAAGCGGTTCGTGCCGACGTGATGGCGCGAATCTCCAAGACTTGAGCCCCAAAGGCGAATAATTTTCCGTTCATTGCCATGACAGCCTCGCGGCGCTATCCCGCCGCCAAGCTTTGCAACTTGCGAGAATTAACCTTCATGAACCGCCGGACTTTTGCTGCCCTGATCTCAGGTTTCGTTGCTGCCCTGTCGCTCGCGGCGACGCCCGCTTTGGCCAAACCCAAGCCGCCGGTCACGCCGCCGCCGGTGCAGATGAACGCCTTTGTGGATCCCGATCCCAGCCACAATCCGGACAATGTGCTGGTGCTCGACCTGTCGAACGGCGGGCGGGTGCTGATCCGGTTGATGCCCGAATGGGCACCGGGTCATATCGAGCGGATCAAGACGCTGACCAAGCAGGGCTTCTACAATGGGGTGATCTTCCACCGCGTGATCGAAGGCTTCATGGCGCAGACCGGCGATCCTACCGGCACCGGCACCGGCGGCTCACCGCTGCCCGATCTCAAGGCCGAATTCAACCGCATGCCGCATGTTCGTGGCACGGTTTCGATGGCGCGCACCGAGCAACCCGATTCGGCGAACAGCCAGTTCTTCATCGTGTTCTATCCGCGCTTTGCGCTCGACAATCGCTACACCAATTTCGGCCGGGTGATTTCTGGCATGGACGTGGCTGATACGATCGAGCGCGGCGAACCGCCCGCGAACCCGACCAAGATTGTTCAGGCTTCGATCCTATCCGAAGGCAAGGCAAAGCCGGCTTACGTTGC
>JARXKR010000014.1 GCA_030271565.1 Pseudomonadota bacterium | reverse complement strand
CCGATCCACACGCTCGAAACCGAAGTGTTAGCCATCTTTTCAGCGCGCTCGACCGCATCGCGCACCGCAAAGGTCGCAGCAGCCATGTCGGTGACATAGCCGCGCTTGATCCCCTGAGACGCGCGGTGGCCCGAGCCGAGCACCAGCATTTCGCCAGTCTCGGTCAGCCCGGCAATCATCGCCGAGATGCGGAACGAACCGATGTTGACCGCGCCGAACACGCGGCTGATGCGGGGTGGCGGCATCAGTCCACTTCCTTCTTGGGCGCCTTGGCCGGGTTGCCGGTGGGCAGCGTGGTGGGTGCCGTCGCTGCCTTGGGCGTCGGCGCGAGGTGCGCAGATTCGACCGGATCGATACGGTCCGGCATGCGGATGTAAATCCGGTCGCCGGCGCGCATATCGAAAGCTACCGCCTTGCCGCCGAGCAGGCGGTTGCGCCCATCGAGCTGGGCAAAGGTGACCAGCGACTTGGCGCTTTCGTCCTTGCCTTCGGGCAGCGCCAGCAATTGCCCGGTCTTGAAGGTCAGGTTCCAGCGGCGGTTGCCGATCCATTCGGCGCTCTTGAGCTGTGGGCGCAACGCCGGCGCGGCATCGAGCAGCCCGGACAACGCCGCAACCTGTTGCCCTGCGCCCGGCCCGGAGAGGACCAGTTTGCCCTTGGTGCGCTCTTCCGAGACGTTCTCAAGCTCGCGCCCGGTCGCGTCGATCAGCACGAACCGGTCGGGTTTGGCCAGCACCGCCACCGGCTTGCGCTCGACAATATCGATCACCAGCGTATCGGGGAGCTGGCGCGAAACCCGTGCATCCTCGACCCATGACAGCGCCATCAGCCGCCCGCGTACCATATCGAGATCGACGAACGGCATCGCCCGGTCGCGGTCGGCCAGCGCGATCTGGTACACCTTCAATTCGTTCAGATGTTTGGTCCCGCGCACATTGACATTGTGTAGTTCGAACCCGGCCTGATGCGCCAAATGCGCCAGCTGCTCCTGCGCCATCGTCGGCACCCCGGCAAAGCTCGCCGCCATCCACGCCAGCACCACTGCGCCGCCGAGGATCATGGCGAGAAAAATCCGGTGCAGCTGGCGCTCGTTGAACGGCTGGATCGCCATGACGGTGTCGATCGCCGAGCCGGTCCGGGCCCTCGCCGCGCGCACCTGCCGGGCCTTGCCCTGCGCCGAGGCCGAGCGCCGCACGCTCTTGCCGCCGCGTTTGATCTTTTGCCCGCTCACTTGTTCAGATCCTTCCGGGCCAATGCGTCGGCGATAATGATCTCGACCAGCTCGCCATATTCGATGCCGAGGTGCCGCGCCTGTTCGGGGACGAGGCTCAAAGCCGTCATCCCCGGCTGGGTATTGGTCTCAAGCACGAACAGTCCCTCGATCCCGCGCTCGTCGTCCCAGCGAAAATCGGTTCGGCTGCACCCGCTGCAACCAAGCAGCTTGTGGCAACGCAGCGCGAGGTCGAGGCAGGCCTGGGTGATTTCGTCGGGGAGTTCGGCCGGGCAGACATGCTCGGTCATCCCGTCGGTGTATTTGGCGTCGAAATCGTAGAAACCGGACTTGGGCTTGAGCTCAGTCACCAGCAACGCGCGGTCGCCCAGCACCGCTGTGGTCAGCTCCCGCCCGCGAATGAACGGTTCGGCGAGCAGCCGGTCGAACTCCTGCCACGGACCTTTGGCAGAGGGGCTGATCGGGTTGCCGTAATTGCCCTCATTGGTGATAATCGCCACGCCCACCGACGAGCCTTCGTTGACCGGCTTCAAGACATAGGGCCGTTCGAGCGGGTCGCGCTCGTAGATTTCGGCGGTGTCGACAATCCTGCCGCCGGGCATCGGAATGCCGTGCGGCACCAGCGCCTGTTTCGTAAGCTCCTTGTCGATCGCGATCACCGAGGAGACCAGGCCCGAATGGGTGTAAGTCAGCCCCATCAGATCCATCATGCCCTGCACCGTGCCGTCTTCGCCGGGAGTGCCATGGAGCGCGTTAAACACGACATCGGGCGCGCATTCGGCGAGCCGCTGCGCCACATCGCGGCCCATGTCGATCCGGGTCACTCTGTGCCCGCGCTCCTCGAGCGCCTTGGCCACGCCCTCACCGCTCATGAGGCTGACCGATCGCTCGTTCGACCAGCCGCCCATCAGGACCGCGACATGGAGTTTGGGAAGGCTCACTTCGAATTACCTACTCGCTGAATTTCCCATTCGAGTGTCACACCCGACTTATCTTTCACCCGCCGCCGCACTTCTTCGCCCAGCGCTTCGATATCGGCGCTGGTGGCATCGCCAAGGTTGAGCAGAAAGTTGCAGTGCTTCTCGCTGACCTGCGCCCCGCCGATAGTCAGCCCGCGGCACCCGGCAGCATCGACCAGTTGCCACGCCTTGTGACCCTCGGGATTTTTAAAGGTCGATCCGCCGGTTTTCGAGCGCAGCGGCTGGCTGGCCTCGCGGCTGGCGGAGATGCGGTCCATCTCGGCCTGAATTTCATCGGGCTTCCCCGCGCGACCCTTGAACCGGGCTGCGACGACGATGGCCCCCTGTGGCAGGCTAGAATGGCGATAGGTGTAGTTGAGCATCGTGTTGCATAGAGTTTGCAATGTTCCGCCGCGCAGCACCACATCGCATTCGGTCAACACATCCTTGACCTCGCTGCCGTAAGCGCCACCGTTCATTCGCACGAACCCGCCGACCGTCCCGGGGATCGAGCGCAGGAATTCGAGGCCAGCCACGCCATTGTCGCGCGCGGTCGAGGACACGAGAATGCCCGAGGCACCGCCGCCGCAATCGAGCGTCAGGTCGCCGCAAAGCGTCACTTTGGCAAAGGCCTTGCCCAGCCGCACCACCACCCCCGGCACTCCGCCATCGCGCACGATCAGGTTCGATCCCAGCCCCAGCGCCATCACTGGCACCTGAGGGTCAAGATCGCGCAGGAATTGCTGGAGATCGGCCGCGTCCTTGGGCTCGAACAGCCATTCAGCCGTGCCGCCCGACTTGAACCAGACCAATGGGGCGAGCGGGGCGTTCGCAGTGAGCTTGCCGTGGGGCACCGGCAGCGCGTGGGCTTCGACAAGCTCAGCCTGAGCGGGCTTGGTGATTTGGTCATTTCCAAATCCCGCTCGTGCTGAGCCTGTCGAAGCACACGCGCCAAGGCCGGCCCGACTCATGCCGCCCTCCGCGCTTCAACAGCGTCCGCCAGTCCCGCGGCCCACTTGGTGATATCGCCTGCGCCGAGGCACACCACCATGTCGCCCGGTTCCACTACCACGGCCAGGATTTCGGCCAGCTCTTCCGGCCCCGACACGACCTGCGCCGAGCGGTGCCCGCGCGCTTTCATGCCCTTGACCATCGCGTCCGAACTGATGCCCTCGATCGGCTGCTCGCCGGCGGGATAAACCGGGGCGGCGAAGACCATATCGGCATCGTTGAACGCGCTCTCGAAGTCTTCGAGGTGATCGCGCAGCCGGGTAAACCGGTGCGGCTGCACCACTGCGATCACGCGGCCGGTTTGCACGCCTTCGCGCGCGGCGGCGAGCACCGCGCGAATTTCAACCGGGTGGTGGCCATAATCGTCGATGACGCTCGCCCCGTTCACTTCGCCGACTTTGGTGAAGCGGCGTTTTACCCCGTGGAACTTGGCGAAGCCGGTCTGGATCACATCGTCAGCGCAGCCCATTTCGGACGCCACTGCCACTGCCGCGAGCGCGTTCTGGACGTTATGGCGGCCGGGCATCGGCAGGTCGATTGCCTCAATCCGGCGCTGGCTGCCGTCGCGTTGGCGGATCATCACGTCGAATTTGTTGCCGCCGGGATAAGGCGTGACATTCTCACCGCGCACGTCGGCCTGCGCGGAAAACCCGTAAGTCACCACCCGCCGGTCGCGCACCCGGGGGATCACCGCCTGCACTTCGGGGTGATCGATGCACAGCACCGCGCAGCCATAGAACGGCACGTTCTCGATGAATTCGACGAAGGCCTCTTTCACCGCATCGAAGCTGCCATAGTGATCGAGGTGTTCGGGGTCGATATTGGTGACCACCGCGATGGTCCCGTCGAGCCGCAGGAACGAGCCGTCGCTTTCATCGGCTTCGACCACCATCCATTCGCTCGCGCCAAGCCGCGCGTTGGAACCGTAGCTGTTGATGATCCCTCCGTTGATGACGGTCGGATCAACGCCGCCGGCATCGAGCAGCGCGGCGACCATCGAAGTGGTAGTTGTTTTGCCGTGAGTTCCGGCGATCGCAACCGTGCGCTTGAGCCGCATCAGCTCAGCGAGCATTTCCGCGCGGCGCACCACTGGCACGCGGTGCTCCAATGCGGCAGCAACTTCGGGGTTGCTCCGTTTGACCGCAGTCGAGGTCACCACCACCGCCGCATCGCCCAGGTTTTCCGCCGCGTGGCCGATCATCACCTTGATCCCGCGCTTGCGCAGCCCTTCGACGACGTACCCTTCGGCAATATCGCTGCCTTGGACGGTATAGCCAAGGTTGTGCATCACTTCGGCGATGCCCGACATGCCGATCCCGCCAATCCCGACGAAATGGATCGTGCCGATTTCCGTACCAACGCCTTTCATCGGAAATCTCCGATGAAAGTCTGCATCCGCTCATCCTGAGCCTGTCGAAGGACGCCCTTCACGCGACTTGCTCCTGACCGGTGGCAGATACTTCGCGCGCGACCTGGATCACATCCATCAACGGCGCGCCGCCGAACCCTTCGACCAAGTCGGCCAGATCGCTGGCCGCGCCCGGATAACCGCAGTTCCAAGCCGCATGCGCCGCAGTAGCGAGCGTTTCGGGGTTCATCGCGATGGCCTGAATCTGCTTGGCGAGTTCGACGGGCGTGAAGCGGTCCTGCCGGATCATCCGCGCCCCGCCCAGCGCGCAAACTTCGCGGGTGTTGGCGGCCTGGTGATCGTCGGTGGCAATCGGCAGCGGCACGAGGATCGCCGGGCGGCCTACAGCAGTCAGCTCGGCAATGGTCGAGGCCCCGGCGCGGCCGATGAACAGGTGCGAATCTGCCAGACGCGCCGCCATGTCTTCGAAATAGGTGCCAAGTTCTGCCGGGATTTCGTGCCCGGCATAGCGCGCGCGGACGGCGTCGATATCCTCGGCACGGCATTGCTGGGTGACCTGCAGGCGGCTGCGCAAGGCCGGAGGCAGCATCGCCAGTCCATCGGGCACCACCGCCGAGAGGACGCTCGCACCCTGGCTACCGCCGGTGACCAACACCCGCAGGAGGCCCTCCTGGCTGAACGCCGGGAACGGCTGATCGCGCAGTGCGAGAACTTCGGCACGGACCGGATTGCCGACCAGCTGGACCTTACCCGCATATTTGGACGCCAGCCGGTCAACCTCGCGGTACGAAGTGGCAATGGCATCGACTCGCCCGGCGAGCAAACGGTTGACCCGCCCAAGCACCGCATTCTGTTCGTGAATGACGCTGGGCACGCCCGCGCTGGTTGCTGCCCACAATGCGGGCAAAGCCGGATAGCCGCCAAACCCGATCACCGCGCTGGGTTGGAAGCTTTCGAACAAGCGCAAAGCCATGCGTTTGCCTTCGAACACGGCTTCAGCGGCTTTGGGCCAGAGCAGCGGGTTTTTGCCGAAGCGTCCCGCGGGGAGCACGTGGCTGACCAGAGTGTGCGGCTTGCCCGGCAGGCGGTTGCCGCGATCGTCGGTAATCAGTGCGACGTGATGCCCGCGCGCCTCAAGCTCGGTGGCGAGCGCGAAGGCCGGGATCAGGTGCCCGCCGGTGCCCCCGGCGGCGAGGACGTAGTGCCGTGAAACCCCGCTCATCGCCGCTGCTCCCGTGGCTTTGCACCCCATTGTCGCAGCGAAAACCGCTCGCGCTTGATATAGGGATTGCGCCGCGTGATCGCGAGCAGGAACCCAACGCCAAGGCAAATGGCGATGGTCGACGAACCGCCATAGGAAATCAGCGGCAAGGTCATCCCCTTGGACGGGAACAGCTGCAGGTTGACGAGGATATTGATGAACGCCTGGCCGCCAAGCTGCGCGGTCAGCCCCGCAGCAGCGAGCGTGGTGAACAGGTCTTCCTCATCGAGCAGCCGCAACAGCACGCGGGTGACCAGCGCAAGGTACAGGATCACGATAATCGCGCAGGCGATCAGCCCGAATTCCTCGCCAATGACCGAGAAGATGTAGTCGGTGTGCGCCTCGGGCAGGCCGAGCTTGCGCGTGCCGAGCCATAGCCCGGTGCCGGTCCACCCGCCGCCGAGCAAAGTCTTCTGCGCCAGATCGACCTGATCGTAAGCCGTACCTCCGCCGATAAAACTGTCGATCCGGTTGCGTGCGTTTTCGTAGAACATGTAGGCCAGCACCACTCCGGTCACCCCGGCCCCGCCCGCGAGGCCGATCCGCTTGACTGAAATCCCCGACATCAGCACCATGACAAACCATACGCCGCCGAACAGGATGGTCGAACCGAAATCGGGTTGTGCCATCAGCAATACCGCAATCATCCCCATCAGCCCGGTGCTGAGCTCGATCGCCGGCAAGTTGGGATCGCGCACCCGCCACGACAGGATCCACGCAAGGATGATTGCGAAGGCCGGCTTGAGGAACTCGGACGGCTGCAATGACATGCCCAGATTGAGCCAGCGCCGCGCGCCGTTGACGCTAAACCCGGCGACCGGGACCAGCATCAGCCCGATCAGCATAGCAAAGCCAAGCAGGATGCCCGCGCGCCGGGCCATGTCGCGCGACATCATGCTTGCGCCAAACATCGCGATCAGTCCGAGAAACTGCCAGCGCAAGTGGATGTAGAAGAAGTGCAGCTCATCGAGGCGGATTTTCGAGGTCGACAGCCGCCGCGCGCTCGCCGGGCTCGCCGCCGCCACAGCCGCAGTGCCGATCGCCATCAGGATCAGCACGATCAGCAGCAGCCCGCGATCGATCTCGCGCCACCAGATGGCGAGATCACTGCGGCGGCGCTGCTTGTGGCGCTGTGCTCCGGCTTCGGCACCAAGTCGGCCGCCGCGCGGCACCAGGGGCGGGTTCGAGGCCATCAGTGCTTCGCTCCGACGGCGACGTCGGGCGCGGACAGTGCTTGGACGATCTGGCGGAACGCATCACCGCGCGCTTCGTAATCGCGGAACTGGTCGAAACTGGCGCAAGCTGGTGAGAGCAGCACCACGTCACCCGGCACCGCGACCTCCATCGCCTGGCGGATGGCCTCGCACATCATCTCGCTGCGGACCACCGGGACCTGGTCTTCGAGCAGATCGGCAAACAGCGGCCCGGCTTCGCCGATGGTGTATGCCGCAGCGACATTGTGCACGAACGGCATGCATTCGCCCAGGCTGTCACCCTTGGGCAGCCCGCCGACGATCCAGTGAATGCGGCGGCGCGGGTTGGGCGGGAAGGCGGCGAGCGCGGGCGCGGCTGAGGCCGGGTTGGTCGCCTTGCTGTCGTTGATGAACATCACCCCGTTTACATCGGCGACGCGCTCCATCCGGTGTGGCAACCCGCGGAAACTTGCGAGCGCGGGGCGCCACTGGGCCGCGGTCAGTCCGAGCGCCTCGGCAATCGCCACGGCGACCGCCGCGTTCTGGAGGTTGTGCGGGCCTTGCAGCGAAGGCCAATCGGCCTGCATAGCGGAAAGGTTGGAGCCATCGACAATCCTGATTTTCGCAGGATCGCGCAACTGGCCTTCGCGCGCGGCGATCCCCTGGGTCATCGCGTCCGACATTCCGAACACGGCAAACTGGTCGGCGCGCTGCATCGCAAACAGCCGCGCCTTGGACGCCGCATAACCGGTAAACCCGTCATACCGGTCGAGGTGATCCGGGGTTACGTTGAGCAAAGCTGCCACATCGCACTGCAATGTGAAGGTCAGATCGAGCTGATAGCTCGACAGCTCAAGGATATAGACCCCGCCGGCATCAAGCGGATTCTGGCCCAGGACCGGCAACCCGATGTTGCCGCCCATCCGGGTTGGCAGCGCGGCGCTCTGCACGATATGATGGAGCAGCGCGGTGGTGGTCGATTTGCCGTTGGTCCCGGTAATCCCGACTACGCGGTGCGCGGGCAGGTTGGGCCGGGCCTGCGCAAACAGCTCGATATCGCCGATCACCGGCACCCCGAAGCTTGCCGCATGCCCCGCGATCGGGTGCTGGTTTAACGGCACCCCGGGCGATACGACCACCCCGGCGTAGCCGCTCAGGTCGAGCCCTAACGGATCGGCCAGCTCGCATCTGTTGCCGATCGCGCGGCGCGGTTCCTCGCGGCTGTCCCACGCGGTCACAATTGCTCCGCCCGCGAGCAGGCTGTTGACCGCCGACATGCCCGACCGGGCGAGGCCGAGCACCGCAAACCGCTGTCCGGCAAAGGCGGGCGTGGTGATCATCGCAGCTTGAGCGTCGATAGCCCGATCAGCGCGAGCACAATCGAGACGATCCAGAAGCGGATCACTACGGTGGCTTCCTGCCAGCCCAATTGTTCGAAGTGGTGATGGATCGGAGCCATCTTGAACACCCGTTTGCCGGTGCGCTTGTACACCGCGACTTGAATGATCACCGAGACAGCTTCGAGCACGAACAGCCCGCCGACTATCGCCAGCACAATCTCATGATGCGCGGCAACCGCGATCGCGCCGAGTGCGCCGCCGAGCGCGAGGCTGCCGGTATCGCCCATGAACACGGCTGCGGGCGGCGCGTTGAACCACAGGAAGGCCAGGCCCGCGCCCATGATCGCGGCGCACAGGATTGCCAGTTCACCCGCGCCGGGGACGTGCGGGATGCCGAGGTAATGCGCAAAGTCGACCCGGCCGGCGAGGTAGGCGATGATCGCAAAAGCGCCGGCCGCGATGACCACGGGCATGGTGGCGAGGCCGTCCAGACCGTCAGTCAGATTGACCGCGTTGCCCGCGCCAACCATCACCAGCGCCGCGAACGGGTAATATAGCCAACCCAGCGGAATGTAGTGATAACTCAGCACCGGAATATAGAGGTTGGTCCCGACATGGCTGACGATGATCCAGCTGGCGACGCCCGCCACGGCGAATTCGGCAAGCAGCCGGACCCGCCCGGAAATCCCGGCGCTGCTGCGCTTCTTGACCTTATCGTAATCGTCCATGAAGCCGATCAAGCCGAACCCGCCGGTCACGGCGAGACAGGCCCAGACGAACGGATCGCTAAGGTCCATCCACAGCAGCATCGAGAACAGCAGCGAAACCAGGATCATGAGCCCCCCCATGGTCGGGGTGCCGCGCTTGGCGAGGTGGCTCTGCGGCCCGTCTTCGCGGATCGGCTGGCCTTTGCCCTGGCGCAAGCGCAGCATGTTGATGAAGCGCGGCCCGATCACCAGCCCAACCACCAGCGCGGTCATCAAAGCCGCGCCCGCACGGAACGTCTGGTAGCGGATCAGGTTCGCGAGCCCTTCAAAGTGAAAGTAATGCGCGATCAGGTACAGCATGCCTGATGCTAATCCTTCTGATTTGCGAGCGCGGCAACCAGAGACCCCAACCCGACCGAATTCGATCCCTTGACGAGGATCGCGTCGCCGCCTTCCACCCCAAGTTGCCGCAAGCGCTCGAGCGCTTCGCGGGCCGTCCCGCAATGCGCGAAGGCTGGGGGCTTGCCAAGCAATGACTGGCCCGCTTTCCCCAGTTCATCGGCGAGCGCAATCATCTCGTCGCCAACCAGGATTGTCTGGTCGATCTCGGCCGAGAGCAGGGGCTCGATCAGCCCAGCGTGAAAGGTCGGGCCATGCTCGCCCAGTTCCTTCATCGCTCCCAAGACCGCGATCCGCCGCCGCGCCGGGGTCTTGCCCAGCTGCGCGAGTGTGGCGCGCATCGAGGCGGGGTTAGCGTTGTAGCTTTCGTCGATCAGCAAAGCCTGGCCCGAGCCGTCGCCGCCGGCCGCGACCAACACGGTGCGTGCGCCGCGACCCTTGAGGCCCTGCATCTCGGCCAGCGCCAAACCGGCCGCGCCAAGATCGCCGCCAACCGCGCGCACCGCCGCCATCACGCATAGCGAATTGGCGATCCAGTGCTCGCCCGGCTCGGCCACGGTGTAGCAGATCCGCCGGTCGCCAAGGTCTGCGGTAATCAGCGAACCGCCGCCCGGCGCCGGCACCGCGTCAAGCAACCGTACCGTGGCATGGGCTGCCCGGCCGAAGGACTGCAGCGCGATCCCGTGTTTTTCTGCTGCACCCTTCAACCGGGCGTAATGGGGGCTGTCTGCCGGAACAATCGCGATCCCGCCCCCTTCTCCACCAAAGCCCTCCAGCCCCTCGAATATTTCTGCCTTGGCATCGGCAATCGCCTCTTCGCTGCCGAGCATTTCAATGTGCGCCGGGGCGATAGTGGTGATCACCGCCACGTTGGGCCGCACTTGACGAGTCAGCGCGGCGATCTCGCGGGCATGGTTCATGCCCATTTCAAATATGCCGAACTTGGAGCGCGCCAGCATCCGCGCGAGGCTGAGCGGAACGCCGACATGGTTGTTATAGCTTTTGACCGAACGGTGCGCTTGGCCCCGACTCGAACGATCGAGCGCCGCGAAGATTGCCTCCTTGACCCCGGTCTTGCCGACCGATCCGGTCACCCCGATAATCTGGGCCGAAGTGCGGCGGCGCGCGGCCTTGGCAAGAAGCTCAAGCGCGATCGAGGTATCGTCGACCAGAACATGCGGGCCAGCGACCGGGCGGTCGACTACCACCGCCGCAGCGCCGCGCGCAAACGCCATCGGGACGAATTTGTGCCCGTCCATCGCCTCGCCCTTGAGCGCGAAGAACAGGTCGCCGGGCATCACGTCACGGCTGTCGATCTCGACCCCCGAAACCTGGAACTGGCCGACCGCGACGCCGCGCACCGCGCGCGCGACTTCGACCGCGTCCCATAACGCCAGACCCAGTTCATCGTCGTCATCAACCGGCCAGGCGAGGATCTTGGCCAAAACATTCATGCCGCACACTCCCTGGCAACAGTAACATCGTCGAACGGCAAGACGCGCATCGCTTCGCCTGTGCCGATTATCTGGCCTTGTTCGTGGCCCTTGCCCGCGATGAGGACGATGTCCTTGGGCCCAGCCTCTGCAATCGCGGCGGCAATCGCGGCACGGCGCTCGCCGCCATCACGCAGCTTGCCTAGCCCGCCAGCGAGAATCGCGGAACGGATTGCGGCGGGATCTTCGCTGCGCGGATTGTCGTCGGTGACGATGCCGAGGTCGGCCTGTTCGGCAGCGATCCGGCCCATCTCGGGGCGCTTGCCCTGATCACGGTCACCGCCCGCGCCGAACACCACGATCAGGCTGCCCGTGCAGTGCGGGCGGAGCGCAGCAATGGCGGCTTCGAGTGCGTCGGGGGTATGGGCATAGTCGACGTAGACCGGCGCACCGGCCCGGCTGATCGCGGCGCGCTCGAGCCGTCCTCGCACCGGCTGGAGCCGCGCGAGTGCATCGAACACGCGCGCCGGATCGCTACCGGTGGCAATCGCGAGGCCAGCCGACACGAGCGCGTTAGCGGCTTGGTAAGCCCCGATCAGCGGCAGTTTGACGGTATAGGCCTTACCGGCGAATTCGATTTCGAGCGTCTGGCCCAATTGGCTTGGCGAACGAGCGAGAAGGCGGATGGACGACCCGTTTGTCCTATCCGCCTTCTCGCCCACGCTGAGCAGCCGCAGCCCCCGCTGGCGGACATGCTCGCAAGCTTTTTCGGTCCATTCGTCGTCGGCCCAGACTACCGCCGTACCCTCGGCATCGACGACTTCGTCGAACAGCCGCATCTTGGCGGCGAAGTAGTCGTCCATGCCCTTGTGGTAATCGAGGTGATCGCGGCTGAGGTTGGTAAAAGCGCCGGCGATAACCTTCAGTCCCTCGTTGCGGTACTGCGCCAGGCCGTGGCTTGAGGCTTCGTAAGCGACATGGGTGATCCCCTCACGCGCCAGCCCGCTCATGTTGGCGAGGAAGGTGACGATATCGGGGGTGGTCAGACCGGTCGAAATGCTTTCGTCCGCGGTGGTCACGCCGAGCGTGCCGATCGATGCGGCGCGCTCGCCGAGCATGCGCCAGATCTGGCGGGTCATCTCGACACACGAGGTCTTGCCGTTGGTCCCGGTCACCGCGACGATAGTCCCGGGGACGGGGGTGAAAAAGCCTGCTGCGAGCTGGGCAAAGGCGCGGCGCGGATTGTCGGCAGCAATGTGCAGCGCGCCGTCTACCTGCGTCTCAACGCGGGCGACCACAGCCACTGCCCCGGCAGCCACGGCAGCGGGAATGAAGTTCTCACCATTGACTGCAGTGCCGACGAAGGCCCCGAACACCGTGCCCGGTGCAACTTTGCGGTGATCGATCGCGAACCCGGTGACTTGCGCATCGTCGCCGCTGGGCAGCGCTATTCCAGCTCGCTGCGCCAGTGCACCAAGTTTCACTCGCCATCTCCGCTGCCGACCAGCGGAGCGAGATCGGTAATATCGACGTCGCGGGTGGCATCGGGCATGATCCCGAGCAGCGGACCGATCCGCGGGACCAGCCGTCCGACCAGCGGCGCGGCGTTCCATGCGGCGGTGCGCTGGCCCGAACTCGCGGCGGTCGCCTTGGGTTCGTCGAGCATGGCGATAATCACGTAGCGCGGATGATCCATCGGGAAGGCAGCGGCGAAAGTCGCGATGATGTTGGTCTTCTGATAGCCGTGATTACCGGGCTTTTCTGCCGATCCGGTTTTGCCGCCGACCCGGTAACCCGCAGCGTTGGCCTTGCGCCCGGTGCCAAGGTCGACAATCAGCCGCAACAGCTGGCGCATCCGCGCGCTGGTCGAGGCCTTGAACACCCGCCGCCCCGGCACGTCGGTGCCAGGCTGGACCTTGATCAGCGTAGCTGGCCGCCAGATCCCGCCGTTGACCATCGCCGCATAGGCAGCGGCAAGATGCAGCGGGGTGATCGCGAGGCCGTGCCCATAGGACACGGTCATCGTCGTGATCCGCGACCAGTTGCCACCCGGCCAGAGCGGGAAGCCGCGCGCGGGAAGTTCGATGTACGGGCGCTCGTTCATCCCCAAAGCGCGCATTGTCGCGTTGAGCCGCTCACCGCCCAGTTCGTCGCCGACCTGTGCGGTGACGATGTTCGAGGAATGGATCAGCGCCTCGGGCACGTTGAGCGAGGCCCCGAAGCTGTGGCTGTCATGGATCTGGAACCCGCCGATCGCAATCGGGCGTGAGGATTGGTAGCGGCGCGACAAGTCGGTAATCGTTCCGGCATCGATCGCCGCAGCGACCGTGATCGGTTTCATCACCGAACCCAGTTCGTAGACCTGGTTGGTCACCCGGTTGAAGATGTTGGCTTCGCCCGCGCCATCGATCAGGTTGGGGTTGAACGAGGGCAGCGAAGCCAGCGCGACCACTTCGCCGGTATCGACATCGAGGATCACCCCGGCGGCACCCTTGGCATTGGTATCGAGCATCGCGCGCGACATTTCGTCTTCAAGCGCGCCCTGCACCCGGGTATCGATCGCCAGCATCGCGGGGGTACCGCGGGTCGCCGGATCGGTCAGGCGCTGGTTGAACACCTGCTCCATGCCCACATGCCCCTGCCCGTCGGCACCGACGAAGCCGAGCACGTGCGCCGCCATCGAGCCTTGCGGATAGAACCGCTCGGTCTCACGCGGGAATTCGAGTGCGGGTTCGCCCAGCGCGTGAATCTTGTTGGCGTCCTCGGGCATGATCCGGCGGCGCAAGTAGCCGGGCTTGCCCTCAGCGAGCCGCTTGGTCATCTCGGGCACATCGAGGTCGGGGAAGATCCGCGACAAAGCTGCGGCGACCACTGCCGGGCTATGGACCAGCGGCGGACCCTCGCCGCCGAGCGCCGCCGGATTATACCACAGCGAATAGGCCGGGAAGGCGCGCGCCAGCGGCACGCCGTTGCGATCGGTGATGTCGCCGCGCTGCGGCTGTAGGGCTGCGGCCAGATCGGCTGCGCTCGGCAGGCCCGAGAACAGCCCGAGGAACGCCAGCCGCAGGATTGCTGCAGTGGCAATCGCGCCGAACCCGAGCACGACCCACAGCACCCGCCACTTGGCCATCAGCAAACTGCGCGTGCGCACGTTGACCAAATCGCGCCGGCCCGAGGTTATCGCAGTCGAGACAGCGATCGAGTTCATTCGCTGCGGGCTCCGCGTCCTTCGACATGGCTTAATCGGTCACGCAGCGTCGCGGCGGTGGTCGCTTTGGCCTGACCGTGCTTGGGCGGCTCGGCAGCCATCGCCTTGCCCGACAAGGGCGAAACCATCGCCGGGACGCCGCTGTTGTCATCGGCGATCGCGGCACTGGCGACACGGATCGGGCGGGGCGCATCGGCCCCGCGCGGCTTGCCCAATGCGGCAAGCTGGCGCTCGCCTTCAAGGTATTGCCCGGCGGTCGGCGCCTGATAGCCGAACTCGACGTCGTTCAAGGACTTCAACTGCTGCTGGTTGGCGCGCGCTTCGAATTCGGTTTCGAGGAACAGCTTCTGCTGCCGGGTCGAGGCAATCTGGCGCTCGGTCAGCCGGACCTGGCTTTTGACCGCGTTGACCTTGAAGGTCAGCACCACGGTAAAGGTGAAGCAGATCAGCAGCACGGTGAACCAGCCGATCGAACGCAGACGGTCCTGGGTGAGGTTCATGCGGCCCTCCTGTGACGCGGGCTGGCTTCGGTGCGCGCGGCGGCGCGCAAGGTGGCCGAACGGGCGCGCGGGTTGCGGGCCATTTCGGCGTCGGATGGACGGATTGCTTTAGAAAGCTGGCCGAAGGTTGGAGCGAAGGCCGGAGCGCTTTGCGGCAGGTGGCGCGAGGCATTGGCGACCGCGCCGCTGGCATCGCGGAGGAACTGCTTGACGATGCGGTCCTCGAGGCTGTGGAAGCTGACCACCGCCAGATTCCCGCCGGGACGCAGCATCGTTTCGGCAGCGTTCAGTCCGCTGGTCAGCTCATCGAGTTCGGCATTGATGTGGATGCGGATCGCCTGAAAGCTGCGGGTCGCAGGATCTTTCGGCGCGCCGGGGTGATAACCGAGCGCCTTGCGCACCACACCGGCCAGCTGACCGGTAGTCTCAAGCGGGCGCGCGGCAACGATCGCGCGGGCAACACGGCGCGACTGGCGTTCCTCACCATAAGTGTAGAGCACGTCGGCAATCTCGGCTTCTGCAGCGGAATTGAGGAAATCGGCGGCACTTGTCCCGTCCTGCCCCATCCGCATGTCGAGCGGCCCCTCAAGCGAGAAGGCAAAACCGCGCTGCGCCTGATCGAGCTGCATCGAGGACACGCCGATATCCATCACCACGCCGTCGACTTGCGCGACGCCCGCAGAGGCCATGGCATCGACCATTTCGGAGAAGCGGCGCGGATGGAGCACCAACCTTGGCGGATCCATCGCGGCTTCAGCCCAGCCCTGCCCGGCAGCGATGGCATCGGGATCGCGGTCGAAGGCGTGAACGCTGGCGCCGGCATCGAGCAGCCGGCGGGTGTAGCCGCCCGCGCCGAACGTCGCGTCGATAATCACCGCGCCACCCAGCGGCTGCAGCGCGGAAAGCACTTCGTCGAGCAGGACCGGGATGTGCGGCGCGGGGGTCACTTGCGCGCCTTCCCGGCGAGCGCCTGGGCTTCGAGGTCGGCGCAGGCTTCCTGCGCGTCTTCCCAGCCCGCGCCCATCTTGGCGAGTTCGGCCGGGTTCCACAGCGTGAACATCTTGCCGCCGCCCTGGAAGAACACACTGGTGGTCAGTCCGCCCAGCTTGAAATAGCGCTCGGGCATGACGAAGCGCCCGCTGTCGTCGAACGGCACGCGGGTGAAACCGTAAAGCTGCTGCGCACGCATATCGCGGTCGAATTCTTGCCCGCGTTCGAGCGCGATCGCTTCCTCACGGTCGAGCTCGGCTTCGAACTGGTCGGCGCGGCTGAGACCGAAGCCTGTCAGGCATTTCCAGCGCGGGTGCTTGGCAAGGCACAGCAGCCGTTCGCCGTGGCCGGATTCGCGGACCGACTTGCGCAGGTCGGGGGGTAGCACAAAGCGGCCCTTTTCGCCGAGGGGCGAAAATCCCTGTCCGCTGTAAGTGATCGCCTTGCCCGCCTCCACGATCCGTCCCGCCTCTGCCGGTGTCCCGGCGCCCCAAGTAAAGTCCCGCCTTCTCCTTCCGCGCGTCAACGCGTCCGGAGCGACCCGCATCGGGGTCGTCGGCAAGTCTGCATGTCGATGAAGCGAAGCATTAACCCTGCTTTTGCAGGGATGGAAGGGAAAACTGCGGGAATTTACGGGATCACGCGTTAAACTGTTGAAAACTACACGTTTGAAGTGAACGCGCGGTCATGGCAACAGTCTATGTTTCCAATATGTTCCATACGGATATCAACGGTTTAGTGCGCTGAGTTACTAATCGGGTGCAAGTATCCCGCGAAATCCCGCGAGTCCCGGCGAATCGCCGCTTCAATTGCCGACAAAAGCGCTGTCGAGCAGGTTTTCGAATGCGCGGGCACGGCGCCCATCCGGGTCCTCGCGTTCGAGCACGGCCGCGTCGGCGAGCGCGAAGACCCGTCCCTTGCCGATCGCGCAGGTCACCGCGAGGCCCTCACCCCATAACCGGCAATTGGCTTGCCCGCGCGTCACAAAGGTCCCGGCGAGTACGGTCGGGATAGTGAAGCCCATTACTTTGCGGTCGTGCTGCTCGAGCGGTTGTGCGGCATCGAACTGCAGTTGCAGCCCCCAGCGGGCGAGAATCGGGGACAGCATCGCGGCCGCCTGCGGGCGGCGCGGATCGCCGATCGGATAGGACGATTCCTCTGTCCAGGCCGGATCGGCGAGCAACAGGAGTTGTCCGCCGCCACGCACCCAGGCATCGAGCGCGACGTTCTCGGTCGGGCTCAGCGCGCGCGGCTGCGCTATCACCAGTCGCGACAATCCACTCAGCGAGCGCGGCGCTGGTGTCAGCGTATCGAGCGGCACAACTGCGCCTTGCCGGGCCAGCGCGGTTTTCGCCCAATGAGGTGCTTGGTCCCCGCGTAGTTCGCCGCCGATTCCGGGCTCCTCGCTCCACACCAGCGGGAGCGAAGTGAACAGGCCGATGGGTTTGGTCGGGGCTTGCGGTCGATGCAGGCTGAACCAGCCGATCAGGCCCAGCGCGAGCGCCAAGCCGAGAACCGCCAGCCGAAACGCGGTTTTGTTAATGCTGCGCCCCGGCAGGCGGTGGCGTAGTTGCAGGAGCCTTGGCGCGCGGGGCGACATCAGGCTGCTGCGAGGGCACGACCCCGATATCGGCCAGCGGATCGCTGCCTTGCGACGCGCTCGAACTCGAAGCGGCCGAACTCAGCGGGCGGGCATCGGCCTGGCGGGCGCGGTCGTTGATGATATTGGCCAGCCCGACCACCATGACGATCGCAGCAATCCCGAACAGCCCTGACTGGAGCCGCTGCACGGCTTGAGCACGCAGTTCACGCGCGCCGGGCGGCACATAGTGCTGCGGAGCGACGAGTGGTTGCAGAACCCGATGTGGCGGTTGTGTTGCCATCTTGGGGCGATCCTAGCCGATCAAGCGAGCCAGGGGAAGACCGGCAATCCTTTCGCGCGCAGCCACTCGGCATTGTACAAGCTGGATAGGTAGCGGAAGCCGGTGTCGCACAGGATCGTCGCGACGCGCACGTCCTCGCGGCCTTCGGCGATCAGTTGCTGCCCGAGCGCAATCGCACCGGCGACGTTGATCCCCGATGAAAGCCCCAGACACAATCCTTCTTCGGACAGCAGCCGCCCGACCCATTCGAGGCCTTCTTCATCCGATACGCGGAACTGGGTGTCGATTGGTGCGCCTTCGAGATTGGCGGTGATCCGCCCCTGCCCGATCCCTTCGGCGACCGATGAGCCTTCGGCGCGCAGCTCGCCGCAAGCGTAGTAATTATACAGCGCGGCGCCGTGCGGGTCGGTCAGCGCGATCCGCACATTCTCGTCGAAAGCCTTGAGCCCCAGCCCGACCCCGGCGATGGTCCCGCCGGTCCCGGCGGCGCAAGTGAAGCCGTCGATCCGGCCTTCGAGCTGCTCCCAGATTTCGCATGCGGTGCTTTCGATATGGGCCTTGCGATTGGCGACATTGTCGAACTGGTTGGCCCAGACCGCGCCCTCGGTTTCCTCAGCCAGCCGCCGCGAGGTGTGCACGAAGTGCCCCGGATTGGAGAATGGCGCGGGCGGCACCAGCACCAGTTCGGCCCCCAGCGCGCGCAAAGTGTCCATCTTTTCCTTGGACTGGTTCTCAGGCATGACGATCACGGTCTTGTAACCGAGCGCATTGGCGACCAGCGCGAGCCCGATCCCGGTGTTGCCGGCAGTTCCCTCGACAATCGTCCCGCCGGGCTGGAGCAAGCCCTTGTCCTCGGCGTCGCGAACGATCCACAGCGCGGCGCGGTCCTTGACCGAGGCACCCGGGTTGGCGAATTCGCACTTGCCCCAGATCTCGCAGCCAGCCGCCTCGCTTGGCCCTTGCAGCAGCACCAGCGGCGTATTGCCGATCAGATCGAGCGTGGAAGAGCAGGTTCCAGTCATCAGGCCAGAATTAGGCAGCGCCCGGCCCAAGCGCAACGCAAATGCGCTTTCCTCCGGTCAAGTCAGTCTTCGGGTGCGATCGTGACCTTCAGCCCGTCGAGCGTGTCACTCATCTGCAGCTGGCACGACAGCCGCGAATTGTCCTGGCGGTGATCGGTGCTGTCGAGCAGATCGTTCTCGTCTTCGCTCAGCGGGGTGACCTTGTCGGCGAAGGCCGGATCGACATAGACGTGGCAGGTCGCGCAGGAACAGCACCCGCCGCACAACGCGAGCAATTCGTCGAAGCCGTTGTCGCGGATCGCTTCCATCACCGAGACGCCGCTGGCCGCATCGACCTGCTGTTCTTCACCGGCACGATTGACCACAACGAGCTTGGGCATCTGGGACCATCCTTTTCGCAGATAGCGCCTGTTCGCGCCTTGGCGCGGCTGCTACCGAACCGGCTTTCCTTTGGCAAGCGGGACAAGACGGTGGGAATAAGCGCGAAGCAGATGAAGCACGATCTCGATGCTGTGGCATCGATCGAGCCGGGCATTGCGCGGGCGCTGGCAGCGGCCGGCTATCCCGAACCGCGCATCCGCCCACGCGGTTATGGCACCTTGATGCGGACCATCGTCGGCCAGCAGGTCAGCGTTGCGGCGGCTGCATCGATGTGGCGCAAGTTTGAAGCGTTTGCCGGGGAAGACCTGCCGCCCGATAAAATCCTTGCCGCAGAGTTCGATACGCTGCGCGCCTGCGGGCTTTCCCGGCAAAAGCAGGGCTACATGCGCTCGCTGTGCGAACTGGTGGTCAGCGGCGAACTCGATTTCGACGGGCTCCCGGCAGACGACGAGGAGGCCATCGCCCAGCTCACCCGAATCAAGGGGATCGGGCGCTGGTCGGCCGAGATATATTTGCTGTTCGCCGAAGGGCGCGGCGACATGTGGCCCGCCGGCGACCTTGCGGTGCAAGCCGGTCTCCACAAGATCCTCGGCCTCGCAGCGCGCCCGTCCGAAAAGCAGACCCGAGAACTCGCCGAAGCATGGCGCCCGCACCGCGGCGCGGCGGCGATCTTCACCTGGCATTGCTATAACAATCCAGCGCTGTAGAGGCGCCGTCATTACAACGGGAAGGCCGCTTATCCGGGGAAGAATGGTTCGTTTGAAACCGAGGCATTAACGGCACCTTTCGGGTGGTTCCTCAATCTCCTGCAACGTTCGAAATGGAGTGGAAAGCGAACTCTCTCAGTCTACCCAAGGTCTAATGGAAGGTCGGCGACGCAGCTCCCGCGCGCCGCTCTCTGTTCGCTAATGATCTGCCTTCGACCGGTCTCAACCAGCTTGACGTCGAATCTGAAGTGGAGCGCGCGGAGCGCTTCCAACATCTGGCTCGCATCGAGAGCCGTAAGGCTATTGATGCGATCAACTTCGGCAAGAGACGCCAGCATCTGGATCCGGTTGGAACCATCAAGTCTGCGATCGAACCCGAGCGGCGTTAGGCTGGCAGCGGCTTTCGCCTCTTCCCTTTGTAGTGCATCAAATTGCACCACCTGCTCATAGAGCGAAGAAAGTGCTTGGACATGCTCAGAAGGAAGGTGATTCAGAGTGCCGCTGGCAATTGCGCTCTTCCAGCCATCGGTGAGCAATGGTCGGGTAGGCGCTCGATAAACGACGGGCATCACGTTGAGATAAGCGCTGTTACGAACCGCCATCGGCGAGGCTTTCCAACGTTCAGTCGTCTCACTGAGATGGTTTGACAGCTCGCCAATACGGCCCTGAAGACATGGCTGGATGATAAGCCGTTCGTAGGCGACCCCGCCCACCTCTAACAGCTCGTTTCTAAATGCAGCGTCGGCTATATCGGCTTGTTCGTGCCAATGCCATTGTTCGATCAGATATTCGGCTCCAAGTGCAATCAGCACGCCAATGACGATAATTGCGATCTCGCCGACGAACTCGCGCCATCCGTGCAGCGGCTTAGGTAAATGAAAATGCATCCGAGACCCCCATCGAGACGATAGCTAACACACCCGGCAGGCTCCGCAATGTTGTCGATCTCGGACCAGCCGCTAAGGTCCATTTTGAGGTGGAAAGCGAACCTGAAGGACTAGACATTAGGTCCTTTTGCCACCGCAGGAGAACATAGTTCCCGCACCGATGGTAGCTCGAGTGCGCGCCGGTTGATTGGCTGAGGCGGAAACTTCGCGAACGGGGAAAGCCAATGCTCCACTGGCCCAATTACAAGGTTGATCTTCATCGACACATTGCTGTCAACGGCATCATCGTAAGCTTTGCGCAAATCCCTCCAGTCGGGTGCCGCCAGTGTCTCTGAGTGGTCCAAAGCTTGAAGCGCGCGCCAGCTGGCACGCTCTTCTTGCGCGCTCGCCGCGAAGGTATCGTAGCCTAAGTAAACGGCAAAGTAAGCCTGCTTGCGTTCGAGTGGCATGTGCGACAGCGCCTGATCTGCAGTGGCTATTTCCAGTGCGGATCGCCCCGCTGTAAAAACACGCGGACGGCCAACGGGGCCGATAAGTCCGAGCGGGAGGCCGGTATCATGGCGAGCGAACACGAGCGCTAAATCAGCAAGGCGTTGATCGATGCAAGACTGCTGACCAACCCGAGCGGTCATCGCCCCCCAAATTTCTGCAACCTCGTTGTCGAGGGCCGCACTCTCCTCAGCAACCACGTTCCTCCAGTGTGCTGCCTCGACAACTTGCTCGGCTATGAGCGCTATGCTCACGCCGATGACAATGATCGCAATCTCGCCGACGAACTCACGCCATCCGTGCAGCGGCTTAGGTAAATGAAAATGCATCTGAAAACCCCGTCCTCACTCGAGGCTAGCAGAAGCGGCGATGTCCGCAATCGGGTCGAGTCCGGACAGTCCGCTTTTGCGCGAAAAACTGGAAATGCAGGCATTGCGCTCAACTGCATTTCAGGTTCAAAGCCGCAGAGTTGTGGGGATTATGACAGTTCACAACTGTCTGACCGCTGGCATTGCTATAACAACCCGGCGCTGTAAGCCTTGCTGACAAGCGTGTAAGCGTGATTCGGGGAGGATGCCATGGTGGTACGCAAGACAATCTTCATCACCGGCGGAGGCTCCGGCATCGGGCGCGCGGTGGCGCAGAAGTTTGGCGCTGAAGGCTGGTTTGTCGGCCTCGCGGATATCGATGAGGCGGGCATGCGCGGCACCGCCGCACACTTGCCGGCGGGGGCCAGTTCGCTCCATAAGCTCGACGTGCGCGATCGGGGTGCGTGGGACACCGCGCTGGCTGCCTGTGCCGCCCTGTCCGGCGGACGGATCGACGTGGTGTTCAACAACGCCGGCATCCCGCTGGGCGGCCAGATCATCGAACACAGCGAGGCCGAGATCGAGCGCTGCCTCGATATCAACCTCAAGGGTGTGATTTTTGGCGCGCAAGCCGCGCATCCGTGGCTCAAGGCGAGCGCGCCCGGCTCGTGCCTGCTCAACACCGCCAGCGCGGCGGGGATCTACGGCACGCCCGGCGCGTCGATTTATGCCGCGACCAAATTCGGGGTGCGCGCGGTGACCGAATGTCTAGACGCCGAATGGTACGAGGACGGGATCATGGTGCGCGACCTGATGCCCGCATTCATCGACACGCCGCTGC